>JAKBCH010000128.1 GCA_021808055.1 Pseudomonadota bacterium
TAAAACAGTTCCGACGTGTCGCAACCAGATACGACAAATTACTCGCAAACTATCGGGGCTTCGTCATCATCGCAGCCGTCGCAATCCTGCTCAAATAATTCGTCACTACGGCCTAGGCACTGAGATTGATTTTTCACTACCGGCCGATCGCGTGATCCGCCGTCTGGATAGGATTATCGAATGGCGGGGCTCTCCTCTGAGCATTCGCGTTGATAACGGGCCTGAATAAATCAGCGGAAAGTTGCCGGCCTGGGCAGAAAAGCTTGGTATCAGTATCTGCCATATTCAGCCGGACAAGCACCAGCAGAATGCCTATATCGAGCGCTACAATCGAACGGTTCGGCATGAATGGCTCGACCAGAATATCATCGAACGCATAGCGGAGGCGCAGAATCACGCCATGCAATGGCTATGGACGTATAATAACGAACGGCCCAATATGGCTTTGGGTGGGATCACACCCGCTCAGAAACTAGAACGCGCCGCGTGAGTTCTACGAATAAGCCCCGTTAAAAACGCGGGGATTACCCTGTGGCGGAGCGTGCATAGCGAGCTGTATTTCTGTGACGTGAACTGGCCGGTGATACGCCGGATCGATTATTTGAGCGCCATCCGCGCCTACCAGCGCCGCGAGTGGCGCTTTGGAACCTGAAACGCCCATGGACCTTATCCACAGCCTCATCTCTGCTACTATCACTTTCGCCAGCGGGCATCGCCTGCTGGCTAATGGTCTGGCCTTTCTACTGGCGGCGGCGGAAGCGTTTCCGGTCCTTGGTGCCTTGGTGCCCGGCACGGCGGTCATCGTTGGGCTTGGCACACTGGTGCCAAGCGGCGCTCTGGCGATGTGGCCGCTGATCGGCTTCACCGCCGCCGGCGCGCTTGCGGGAGATGGAGTCTCCTACCTGTTCGGGCGGCATTATAAGCAACGCGCCATGGGGATGTGGCCATTGCGGACGAGACCGGGTCTATTGGCGGTGGGCGGAGCATTTTTCGCACGCCATGGCAGTAAGGCGGTGCTGATTTCCCGCTTTTTACCCGGGGTGCGGGCCGCGATTCCCATGGTGGCGGGCGTGTCCGGCATGTCCGCCGTCCGATTCTACCTAGTCGATATTTGCGCCGCCGCGTTGTTTGCGGTGGCGCATATCTGGTTTGGCATGGCGATCGGCGCTTCCTTGACAGTTCTGCACGCCATTGCCGGGCGGCTGGTGGTGCTGGCCCTAATTTTGGCAACCGCACTGGCGCTGGTGCTGTGGCTGACCCCTCTAGCCATCCGGCGAGCCGTTGGGCTGCTCGCGCGCCTGCGCGGGCCGGTGCGGCAATGGGCCGAGGCCGGAGACGGCTGGGCGCGGCGGTTGGTCAGCTCGGCGCTTGACCCGGAGCGGCCAGAAACGCTGGGCCTGTTGACGCTGGGCGCCGCTCTCATCGGCGGGCTTTGGCTGTTCTTCGGCGTGCTGCAGGATGTTGTCGCCGGAGATCCGCTGGTGCGGGCGGATGCGGCGATTTTCCATTTTCTGCAATCGCTGCGCACGCCGGTGGTTGACCAGGTGATGGTGGCCATTACCGAACTGGGCGATGCGACGGTGGTCATCTCCGTGCTTTTGATAACATTGGTTTGGCTTGCCTGGCAGCGTGCCTGGCGCGCTGCGTTTTATGGGCTTGCCGCCGTAGCTGGCGCCAGCCTATTTGCATTCCTGATGAAGATCACCCTGCGGCAAACTCGTCCCGACGCGATTTTTGCAGGGTGGAATTCCTATTCCTTCCCGAGCGGCCACACCACAGCCAGCACCGCCCTGTACGGATTCCTCGTTGTGTTGATTTGCCGGGAAGTCGGAGCACGCACCCGGGTGCTGGTCACGCTGGGGGCTGTCTTACTGGTTGGCGCCATTGCCTTTTCGCGGCTTTATCTCGGTGCGCACTGGGTTTCTGACGTGACGGCGGGATTGGCCTTTGGCGTGGCTTGGGTGGCATTGCTGGGAATCGTCTATTTTCAGCATGCGCGCAGAGAGGTTCATGCCCCGGGTCTTGGGGCCGCAGGGCTGGCTGTGTTGCTCGTGGCAGGCGGGCTGCATATCGCAACCAAACACGCCGTGGATATGCGGCGCTACGCGCTCAATTTGCCGGTGCGGGAGATGTCCCTCACGGATTGGCGCGATAGCGGCTGGGCAAGTTTGCCGGAACGTCGTGTCGATCTCACGGGCGATTATGAAGAGCCGTTTGTTCTGCAATGGGCAGGATCCTTGGCGCCGTTGAAAGCTGCCTTGCTGGAGCATGGCTGGCGGGTGCCTGTACCGTGGGATTTGTCGTCATCTGCGGAATGGTTATTGCCCAACGCGAAGGCAGACGCACTGCCCGTATTGCCGCATCTTGATAATGGCCGGTCAGAGGCTTTGGTGATGATTAAAACGGGCGGCGACATGAAGCGGGGCGAGCGGTTGATTTTAAGGGTTTGGTCTTCTGGCACGGTTCTGACCAATGCCGGGAATACGCAACCGCTCTGGATCGGCACCGTGATTACGGAGAAAGTGGAGCATCTGAAGCCGTTCGCCAGCCTTGTCGATGAGCAGAATGACGTGAACAGCGCTTTGCAAACTCTCCGAATGGCCTTGTCGGGAATAGAATCGGAAAATCGTGCACCCGCAGTGGCGGAATGGAATGGCGAGGTTTTGCTTGGACAGTCTTGAACCGCTTAACTGATCCGTTGTTGGGCTGGGTGCAGCCCAGCACGTGGCGGCAAAGTGACAATCAGCAGAAGCATCGCGCCGATGAGTACCACGAAAGCTCCTATTCGGCTCAATTCAAATCCGCCTTGGACCGTGGTTTTGTCGAGCAGGTCGCCAGCTGTGGCACCTAGCGGACGGGTGAGGATGAACGCCGCCCAGAACAGCGCGACATGTGAGATGCGGGAGAAGTCATACGCCTCTGCAATCAAGATGATCGCCGTGCCGAACACCACGGCACCGTCACCGGCATAGCCAATGCCGGGCGAACGGTCAGCGAAGTTAGCCATTGTGGTGCCGAACGTGGTGGTGGCCACGATCGTCAGCCAGTAGAGACAGGGGTTGAGGCGCGCGGTGCGCATCTGCCCCACAATCGCGGCCACGAAAAGAGCCGCGAAGATCAGCGTGCTGGTTGCATAGCCAAGAAGCATCGACATCGTCACAGTGTCTCCGTCTGTTTCGCCGAGCGTGGTAGCGAGGATCTTAATGATCCAGAAACAGAGTACAATTTCTGGATCCTTGCTGAGGACCAGGTTCATGGTGCTGGTCATGATCTCCTCCGCATGCATAAAAATGCCCGCCCCGACGCGTATCGGGGCAGGCTGGTTGGCCGACAGCTTTGATTAGTCGGCGTTCGGGCCTTCGGCGCTGTTATGGGCGCCACCGCCAGCCTCTTTGATGCGCGCGTTGCCGCCCAAAGCAGCAATCAGCCAGTTTAGGAATTAACTAAAATGGACTTGGACCACTCATTGGGGGCTTGCCAGTATCAGCTGCACTGCATCGGGCAAGCGTTATGATTTGCTCTGTTGTCATTTTTGGAAACAGGCGTAACAGCCTGCGACGTCTTCCATTGAGCCGCCGCATTATTCACATGACGCTGACCGAGCTGAGGTATAGAGTGCGCCGAGTGGGGAACATCGGCGAGTGCTGGGGCAGCTAACCCGGCCAGGATCGCCAAAGCGCCAAGCGTGCGGGCAGAATATGAAAACTTCATCGTCATTCTCCATAGATCGTTCAATCGCGGCGCCGGTCTTGCCGAGCGCCTCAAAACCGTTTTGCCGGAGAAGACTTAGATGAAACTTAGGTTCCCGCCATTGGCATGATCACCCGCGCGAGAACGCCACTTGCACCATCCGTGCGGTTGCGAACCTCAAGTCCGAAGCCGTGGCGTTCGGCAATCCGGCGTGTGATGGCCAGACCCAAACCAGTCCCTTCTGCCTCCCCTGGGGCGGCGCGAAAGAAG
>JAKBCH010000129.1:0-3396 GCA_021808055.1 Pseudomonadota bacterium
TGGCGCCATTTTGTTCATCGACGAGATCCACACAGTCATCGGCGCCGGGGCCACCTCCGGCGGGGCGATGGATGCCTCCAACCTGCTCAAGCCCGCTTTGGCCCAAGGCACGCTGCGCTGCATCGGCTCCACCACGTATAAGGAGTTCCGCAACTACTTTGAAAAAGACCGCGCCTTGGTGCGGCGCTTCCAGAAGATCGACGTTAACGAGCCTTCGGTTGAGGATACCGTGAAAATTCTGCGGGGCTTGAAGACCGCTTATGAGAAGCACCACAAGGTGCGCTACACGGATGACGCGATTCGCGCCGCGGTTGAGCTTTCGGCCAAATACATCAACGACCGCAAGCTGCCGGACAAGGCGATCGACGTGATCGACGAGGCGGGGGCGGCGCGGATGCTGCTGCCCGAGAACAAGCGCCGAAAGACGGTGACCTTGAAGGATGTCGAGGACATGGTCTCCAAAATCGCCCGCATCCCGCCCAAATCCGTTTCCACGGACGACAAGGAGGTGTTGCGGCATCTGGAGCGCGATTTGAAGAGCATGGTGTTCGGCCAGAATGCCGCTATCGAGGCACTTTCCGCCGCGATGAAGCTCTCCCGCGCCGGGTTGCGCGACCCGGAAAAGCCGATCGGCAATTATCTGTTCTCCGGCCCCACCGGTGTTGGCAAGACCGAGGTGGCGCGGCAATTGGCCGCCACGCTGGGTATCGAGCTGACGCGGTTTGATATGTCTGAGTACATGGAGCGGCATTCGGTTTCGCGCCTTATCGGAGCACCGCCCGGCTATGTCGGGTTCGACCAGGGCGGCATGCTGACCGATGCCATCGACCAGCACCCGCATTGCGTGCTGCTGCTGGACGAGATCGAGAAGGCGCATCCGGACCTGTTCAACATCCTGTTGCAGATCATGGATCATGGGAAGCTCACCGACCATAACGGCAAGCAGGTGGATTTCCGCAACGTGATCCTGATCATGACCACCAATGCCGGGGCGGCGGATATGCAGAAATCCGCCATTGGTTTCGGGCGCACGGTGCGCATCGGCGAGGATGAGGAAGCGGTGAAGAAGCTGTTCACGCCGGAATTCCGCAACCGGCTGGATGCGATCATCCCCTTCGCCGCACTCACGCCGGAAATCGTCGGCCGCGTGGTGGAGAAGTTCGTGATGCAGTTGGAAGCGCAGCTTGCCGACCGCAACGTGACCATCGAGCTCTCCTCCGCCGCCAAGGAGCTGCTGGCCGAGCAGGGTTATGAGCCGCTTTATGGTGCCCGGCCGCTGGGGCGGGTGATCCAGGAGCAGATCAAGAAGCCGCTGGCCGAGGAATTGCTGTTTGGCAAGCTGGTGAAGGGCGGGGCCGTGAAGGTGAGCGTGAAGGACGGCAAGCTGGCCTTCGAGTTCTCTGAGGCGCCGGCCCTGGCTTTGCCCAAACCCGAAGCCGAGGGTGATGGCGATGACGAGAAGGCGCCGGAAGAGGTGCATTAAGCCGTTTCGGCCAGAAAGTCTTTTGCAATAACCCCTAACGCTTGGGCGTTAGGGGTTATTCGATTCTGGCGCTCTTGCTTAGATTATGGCGCGCGCAAAGCAGTTGAATATTATCAGCGACGAGCGAAGTCCCGCCTTTGGAGTACGGCACAATATGATCAAAATGGAGTTGATCTTTTTCGCTGCAAAGTACGCACTTGCCGCCATCTCGTTTCCAGACGGCTTGTTTTACTGCTGACGGAATAAGGCGCCGGGTTGGCAAGGCTGTATTCTCTGCTTTGATTGTGCCGTCGGTCGTTTGGATTGCAATGAGCTTAAACTTACAAAGCGTTCTATTTTGACCCTCTTCGAGCCACGCGTCGACGAGTTGGAACAGGCCATTATAGGACCAGATGCCATCTTTGATCTTCTCATAAACCTTTACGGCTTCCGGCGGCGCAGCGTTTTCTTTGGTTTGCCGTGCGGCCTCGAAAAAGAGACCGTTTTGGGTTAGTTTACCGGAGGGGTATTTAAGTGGTTGATCTATGGTTTTCGGGTCCGGGCTAGTCGGTCGCTTTGATGTATCGTGCCCTTCGTAAATTAAAATCGTCCCGTCGGCTTCCAATAGATCTGCGTATGGAGCTCCGGGCCGAACGGACATCAAAAGAACGGAGTAATGAGGGTTAAGCTTGAAATTCATACCGCGTTGGAGGGATGTCCCTTCTCGTTGACACATGTCTAGGTATGAAATGATGTTTTCGCTCATAGGTTACTCGGAGCTCAAAAGGCCATATTCATTACAATTTCTCTCAGTGGCGAGGAGAATCATACAAAGCCGGCTTTTAGGCCTTTTTCACGAATTCCTGCTTGATAAAATAATCGCCGGCCTCGATGGCGTGGTCACCGCTGCGCAACCTGATGTTTTTGAGCTTGGTGCCAACCTTGAGCCCGGTTGAAGAGCCTTTGACCTTCAAATCCTTGATCAGGATAACGGTGTCGCCATTGGCGAGCACGGTACCGTTCGCGTCCTTTATGATGTCTTCGCTCTCGCCCAATTCGGCAGCCCACTCATAACCGCAGGTCGAGCAGATATAAGTCTCACCGGAGAGATGTGTCTCTTCCAGGCTGCATTGCGGGCAGGCGGGGGCTTTGATGTTCATATGCGACATTTAAAACATGGCTGCTGTGAGCGTCCAGCCCGGAGGGTGAGCTTGCGGTTTGTTGGTTTTCCTGGGAGAGACGGTCGGTTTAATGTCCCGTCTTACCGCTAATTCCCTGCTTCTTCTGGCTGCCGCCCTTTGGGGTGGGGCGTTTATAGCGCAGGCGCAAAGTGCGGCTTATTTGAATGCAGGCTGGTACACGGGCTTGCGCTTCCTGCTGGCGTTTCTGGCGGTGTTGCCGTTGGGCGTGGCCGAGGCGCGGCGCGCTGGGTCTTTCCTGGCCGGGCTGGGCGGGCTTGTGCCGCTGGGGCTGGTGTTCGCGGTATCCTCCCTGTTGCAGCAATGGGGGTTGAAGCTAACGAGCGTGACCCATGCCGGGTTTCTTACCGGGCTGTATGTTATTTTCGTGCCGGTGCTGGAGGTGGTTTTCCTGCGCCGGGAACCACACCCGCTGGTGTGGCTGGCAGCACTGTTGGCCCTGGCTGGAACCTGGTTTCTGGGCGGCGGGTTTGGCTCGCTCGCGCGCGGTGATGTGCTGGTGATCATCTCCGCCTTCGGGTTCGCGGTTCAGATATTGCTGATGCAGCGCGTGGTGCGGAACACGGGCCGGCCGGTGGCGGCAGCACTTGGGCAATCTCTGGCCTGCGTGGTGCTGGGGTCTGCCGTGGGTGGCGAGCTGCCGCATTGGCATGCGGTGGCAAGCTGCATGCCGCAGTTATTTTATGGCGGCGTCATTTCCGGTGGGCTGGGCTTCTTGTTGCGGGCCATTTGCCA
>JAKBCH010000129.1:3406-3940 GCA_021808055.1 Pseudomonadota bacterium
GATCCTGATGGCGGAAGCGTTGTTCGCGGCCTTGTTCGCGGCCATTATTTTGCACGAGCGGATGAGCAGCACCGGCTGGCTGGGCTGCGTTTTGTTGTTTGGCGCATTGGTGCTGGCGCAAATTGGCCCGGTGCTGCTGCCCCGCCGCGTTGTTAACAACGGTTTTCCAACGGGCTAGCGGGTAGCGGCGAAGCCCATTACACTTTCGCCATGGCGGATCTCTCTCTTTGCACCTGTGGTTCTGGTTTGCGGCGCGTGCGTTGTTGCGCGCTTGATTTTGCCACGTTGAGCCCGCCAGAGTTGGGCGGCCTGCTGGCGCCGTTGCTGGCCCAGGCGGACGCGTTGGTGGCCGCCGGGGATAAGGCTGGGGCCGAGGCCAAGCTGCACCAATTGCTGGAGCTGGCGCCAGGGCACGAAGATGGCCTGCTGCTTTTATACAGGATTTGCCGGGAGCAGACTCGCGGCCAGGCCGCCGAGGCGCTGATCCGCCGCGTGGTGGCACTGAACCCCAATAATTTCTGGGCCACGAATGAG
>JAKBCH010000033.1 GCA_021808055.1 Pseudomonadota bacterium
TGCCACCGCCCAGCGCGCGGCGCTGCGGCCCAAGACGGTGCGGATAAAAGACACACGATCCCGCTGGGGGAGCTGTGCGCCAGATGGAACGCTGGCCTTTTGCTGGCGGCTGATCTGTGCGCCGGATTTTGTCCAGGATTATGTGGTGGCGCATGAGGTGGCGCATCTTCAACACATGAATCACAGCAAGCTGTTCTGGCAGCTCACCGACGAGCTAACGCCGCATAGGCCGGTCGCCACCGCATGGCTGGCCAAGGACGGTGCCAGCCTGTTGCGCATTGGATGAATTAGGCGAAGAATATCATTATGATAGCAGGCCAACCGAAGTGAGACCTACGACATGAAAGCCGTTGCCTTTACCCATTCCCGCCCCGTTACCGCCAGTGATGCATTAGAGGATATTGAGTTGCCGGTGCCCGTGCCCCGGCACCATGATCTGCTGGTTGAGATTAAGGCGGTTTCGGTTAACCCCGTGGACACGAAAATCCGCCAGGCGTCGGAGCCGTTGGGTGAGCCGCGCGTGCTGGGTTTTGACGCTGCCGGCATTGTGCGCGCCATCGGCCCTGAGGTGCAGAATTTTTCCGTCGGTGATGAAGTTTTTTATGCCGGGGTGCCGGACCGGCCTGGAACGAATGCCGAGTTTCATCTGGTGGATGATCGTATCGTCGGCCACAAGCCAAAATCGCTCAGCTTCGCCGAAGCCGCCGCGCTGCCTCTGACTGCGCTGACCGCCTGGGAAATGCTGTTCGAGCGGTTCCGCATTCCACGTGACCAACCCCATGGCGGCACGATGCTGATTGTGGGCGGGGCGGGTGGCGTGGGGTCTATGGCCATTCAGCTCGCTGCGCAATTAACCGACATGACCGTGATCGCCACCGCGTCTCGCCCGGATCGGGTGGAGTGGTGCCGCGCGCTCGGCGCGCATCATGTGCTAAACCATCATCACGATCTCGGCGCGCAAATTTTGCAGGCAGGGCTTACACCTCCTGGTTACATCTTCTGTGTGGCGCAGATAAAACAGCATTTTCGCCAGCTGGTGGATGTGTTGGCACCGGAAGGGTCAATCGGGATTATCGAATCCAACACCGGAGAGCTGAATGTTTCGCCGTTGATTCGAAAAAGTGCGACGCTACACACTGAATATGTGTTCACCCGTGGCGTTTTGCACACGCCGAATATGGGCGTGCAGCATCGCACGCTGGAGGCGATTGCGCATATGGTTGATAATGGCACGTTGAAAACCACGATGACGGAGAATTTCGGGCCGATCAACGCGCCTAATCTTATCCGTGCCCATGCGGCGCTGGAAGCGGGCGATGCCATGGGCAAACTCGTGCTGGAAGGGTTTTAAGCCTTTAGAGCCGGATGGTTTTCGATCGAATCATTAAAGTGATCCGATCTGACACAATGAGATAGATGGCGATTCGGAGATTAGGCTCGGTCTCAGAATGAGCCAGCCTGATGTCATCGCGCTCTAGTGTCATGATTCTGAAATCCGGTAGATTTCAAAATCAGGGTGGACACTAGAGAAATCAATAACCTGGTGTGAATCAGCTTCTGAAACTCATGATATTCCATGTCACGAATTTCAGAATCATCACACTAGGTCACCGACTCATAAACCGCATCCAAATTCGTGCTGATGCGAGTTTGACGAGTGCGAGGTAATTGGCGTCGTGCTTTTCGAAGCGGGTAGCGACGGCGCGGAAATGTTTGAGCTTGTTGAAGAACCGTTCTACGAGATTTCGTTTTTTGTAGAGTTTTTTATCGAACCTTGGGACATTCACGCGGTTTGGCATGGGCTTGATGTTGGCCTTGGCGCGGCGTTTGGCCAAGGTCACGCGCAGGGCGTCACTGTCATAGGCGCGGTCGGCAAGCAGGGTTTGGCCGGGGCCGACACTGTCCAGCATATCCTCGGCGCTACGGCCGTCATGGGCTTGGCCTTCGGTCAGCTTCAGGGTGAACGGATTGCCGTTGGCATCGACCACAGCATGAATTTTGGTGGTCAGTCCGCCTCGTGAGCGCCCCATGCATCGGCCTGGAGAGAGATCCCCAGTCTCGGCTGCCTCTGGTCCCCCTTTTTAACGTTGGCGGCGTGCTGGTGAACCCGGATTGAAGATGAGTCGACCATTTGCACGCCGCCATCGTAAGTCTTTGAAACAGCCTCAAATATCTTGTCCCAGATGCCAAGCTTCTGCCACCGCACAAAGCGATTGTAGCAGGTCGTCGAGGGGCCATAGCGCTCCGGGATGTCCGCCCAGGGCGAACCCGTCCGCAGCCGCCAATAAATGCCGTTCAGAACCTTCCGGTCATCAACACGGGCAACACCCCGCGGCTTGTTCGGCAAAAGCGGCCCGATGATCGAGCACTCAAAATCAGACAACTCATAACGCCGAATCGACATCAAACACCTCCACGGCGCTTGAATCACAATCCCAAAAACTAGGGAATCAGTTTATGAGTGCGTGACCTAGAGCGGTTTGCGTTCACGCCGGTTCACTCAAACCGCTCTCACTCTCTGTTTAAGCGAGCAACTTTATCCGAACAAACATGTCCGTTTGGTCGGATTTTGCTCTAGCTCTGCAACCCTGGCGGCGGGGTCTGCCGCAACACTGCCGCCAGCGCTGAAGGGGTAAAATATGCCTGCACCGTCGTGAAGGGCGCGATCAACGAAGGGTGGCGTTGGGCAGGATGGCGCGGATTTGGGCGAGCAAACGCCGCGGGAACACAGCTTCCTCAAGGGGTGGGCGGGCTGCGTGCTGAGTAAAGACAGGGCGCCAATAGGGCTGGATGACCCATGCGCCCACGCCCATCTCAGCGAGTTGTTGGGCCATGGCCAGCATGGCGGAGGGCGGCAGCAAGGCCGGGTGCCATGTGGTGCGGATTTCATGGCTTATGCCCGCCGCCAGCACGGCATGCACGGCCTGCGCGAAGCGCCGCCCCAGTGCCGCGCGGCCGGTCGTTGGGGCGGTGTCGTGTAACGGGGCTTTCCAGTCGAGGCCGATCCAGTCCAGCAAGGGAAGCAACCGGGTGAGGGCTTGCGGATAGACGCCCGCGCTGTGCAAGGCTGTGGCATAGCCCTGTGCGCGGCAAGCGGTCAGAGCGTCGCCAAGCCCGGCCTGAGCGCAGGGCTCACCGCCACTGAACACAATGCCATCGAGCAGCCCTAGCCGCGAGGCCAGAAAGCTCGTGAGCACGCGTGGGGAGAGTGATGTGGGGCCAAACGGCTGGAGATGCGGCGAGTGGCAATAAGGACAGGACAGCGGGCAGCCCTGCAAATGCACGATCGCGGCGAGATGGCCTGGAAAATCCAGGCTGCTGAACGGGGTGAGCGCCGCAACCCGCAGTCGCGCCCACAACGCCTCGGGATCAGGCGCCAAAGAAGCGGCGCTCCTCGTGTTCGCGCTGCTTGCCAATGTTGAATGATGCCACAGGCCGATGATATCCCATCACTCTTGTCCAAACTTCACATGTCTGGCTGTTGCCAGACTCTTCGGCGCAACGCGGACAGGTTTGGTGTTCACCGCCCAGATAGCCATGGTCGGGGCAAATGGAGAAGGTTGGGGTAATGGTGATATAAGGCAGACGGAATGAAGATAGCGTCCGCCGCACTAACCGTCGGCAGGCTTCGGCATCGGTCAGTGGCTCGCCGAGATAGAGATGCAAAACCGTGCCGCCAGTATATTGACGCTGCAAGGCCTCCTGATGAGCCAGCGCCGTGAACGGATCGGCGGTAAAGGCGACAGGCAGTTGGGTGGAGTTGGTATAATATGGCCGCTCTGGCGTGCCGGCTTGCAGAATGCCGGGGTATCGCTGCTGATCTTCTTTGGCGAAGCGATAAGTCGTTCCCTCGGCAGGCGTCGCCTCAAGATTATACATATGACCTGTCTCATCCTGGAATTTCACCAGCCGCGCCCGGATGTGGTCAAGCAGATCGAGCGCCAGTTGGCGCCCCAGGTTGGTGGTGATGTCGTCAGCATCTTGGGTAAAGTTACGAACCAGCTCATTCACACCATTGATTCCAATGGTGGAGAAATGATTGCGCAATGTGCCGAGATAACGTTTTGTATAGGGGTATAAACTCGCTTCAAGGAGTTCAGTAATTTTTTCGCGCTTTAGCTCGAGCGACAGGCTGGCAAGATCAAGTAGATGATCAAGCCGGGTCAGCAACTCTGCGCGGTCGCCACGGCACAAATAGCCGAGTTGAGCACAATTGATGGTGACCACGCCAAGCGAGCCAGTTTGTTCGGCGGAGCCAAACAGGCCGTTGCCGCGCTTCAGCAGTTCGCGCAAATCAAGCTGAAGCCGGCAACACATGGAACGCACCATGTTAGGTGTGAGGTCTGAATTAAGGAAATTCTGAAAATACGGCAGACCGTAGCGGGCGGTCATGGCAAACAGACGGGTGGCGTTTTCGCTCTCCCAAGGAAAATCCGCGGTAATGTTGTAGGTCGGAATAGGAAAGGTGAATACCCTGCCTTTCGCGTCTCCCGCGCTCATAACATCAATGAATGCGCGGTTGATGAGATCCATTTCGTCTTGGAGTTCGCCATAGGTAAACGCCATCTCCTCGCCGCCAATAAGCGGAGTCTGCCCACGCAAATCATCAGGACAAACCCAATCAAGCGTGATGTTCGTAAACGGTGTTTGCCCACCCCAGCGTGAGGGAACGTTGAGATTATACACAAACTCCTGAATCGCTTGCTTGACCGCGCCGTAGGAGAGCTTGTCGTGACGCACGAAGGGAGCGAGATATGTATCAAATGAACTGAAAGCCTGAGCACCAGCCCATTCATTTTGCAATGTGCCCAGAAAATTCACCATCTGACCAATGGCGCTCGACAAATGACGAGGCGGTCCAGCCTCCACCCGGCCAGGCACTCCGTTTAGCCCTTCCTGCAGCAGCGTGCGCAGCGACCAGCCGGCACAATAGCCGGCCAGCATGTCAAGGTCGTGGATATGCAACGCCGCGTTGCGATGAGCGGCGGCGATCTCTGGCGTGTAAACCTCGGATAGCCAGTAGTTGGCGATGAGTTTGCCCGCGCCGTTGAGAATTAGCCCGCCTAGTGAATAGCCCTGATTGGCATTGGCGTTCACTCGCCAATCACGACGGGTGAGATAATCGCCGACCGTCTCAGCGGGATCGACCAACGGACGCATGGTCATGTCAGCGGCCGGGTGTTTCTGCTCTTTGGGGGAACAATACATTGTTGTTACTCCGAAACTGAATATTCGTGATGCATCGCCGCACTGTGCTTGCTCGCGAAGCAATGGCGGCCAGCCGTCCATGAATCATACCCGCCATATCAGCCGGAAGCGGCACGAGACGTTACTTGAATGATGACAAAACATGATCTGACGGCAGAGGGTGAATGCGACTCTCTGTGCATCATGATTATTCTATATGTAGTGTTACAGTCAACAATCAAACACTAAATTTAGTATTTTGCATCTTTTCAGGCATCTATCGCTGCGAGACGGAAAAACCTGTCGCCCGGAGGTTGGGACATGATTTAGATCAATGACCGGCGATAATGGGACGGACCATTAGAGGCAAGTTTTTCGCGCGAATGGATCCATAGAGTGTCGCGTCACCGCCAGAACACCCCCTATGCAGCCGTCCTAAATCTTATGCCGGCACCTGTGCTAACCCCTTTCGTCAGACGTTTGAATCATATGATGCGTCGTCGCCACCCCGATCTGGTGGCGGCCTTCGCCGCGCTTGATCCAGCGGTTGTGTATGTATGTCCCACAGGGCTGCGACATCGCTTTGCTTTGGCATTTGGTGGCGGGCAGCTTGAAATTCGAGTGATGGCAGCAAGTGATAACAGCACCGCCCAGGCCGTTATCAAAGGTGAATTGGCCATCCTCTTCGACCTGCTGGAGGGACGCTATGACGGCGATGCCATGTTTTTCACACGCGATCTGCAAATTACCGGCGACACAGCGGTGATCGTTGCGCTGCGCAACACACTCGACCGCGAAGAGATCGACCTGAGAAAAGAGGTGGCGGCGCTGTTTGGCCCTTTGGCGAGGCCGGCACAGCGCATCGGCGCGCGGGCAGGCACCTCAATGCGCCGAGTCCAGGCCGGTATCGTATCGTTCCATGAGCGTTTGCATGATCGGCAGACCGAGACCCACCATCAGATGGCGGAGCTGGCGGCTTTGCGCGGCGAGGTAAAAGCCTTGCGCGAGAGCGTCGCAAAACTAACGGCACGCCAGGGGCGCGCCAAGATGGGAGTGACCCGGCATGAGTCTTGAATTGGTTTGCCCTGCAGGCACCCCTGCGGCTCTGCGCGTGGCCATAGATGCTGGCGCCGACACGGTTTATTGCGGTTATCGCGACGCCACCAACGCTCGTAATTATCCGGGTTTGAATTTCGACCAGAAGGACATCATTGAAGGCATTGCCTATGCCCACAGGTACAGGCGCAAGGTTCTGGTGGCAGTGAATACCTTCCCCCAGGCAGGTAATCCGACACCGTGGCAACATGCCATCGACAATGCCGCCGATGCAGGAGCGGATGCCGTTATTCTCGCCGATATCGGCTTGCTCGATTACGCCATGAACCGGCATCCAGGTTTGCGACGGCATTTGTCAGTGCAGGCCTCGGCATCTAACGACCTCTCCATCAGCTTTTACCGCGACCGATTCGGCATCAGCCGCGTGGTGTTGCCACGCATATTATCGGTTGAACAGATTGCCCTGCTGATCAAAAGGCTTGGCATAGAAACTGAGGTTTTTGCGTTCGGCAGTGTTGGCCCAATGTCCGAGGGGCGGTGTTTTCTGTCATCATATATCACCGGTCTATCGCCAACCTCTGAAGGGGCCTGCGCGCCGGCCAGCCACGTTGTCTATCAAGATGATGGCGATGATGTGCGTTCCTGCCTGGGGGGTGTAACATTGAACCGCTTTTGCAAAGGCGAGCCTGCGGCCTACCCCACACCGTGTAAGGGACGTTATGTCACGCAGGGCAGAGCGTCATATTTGTTCGAAGAACCAGTGGCGCTAAATGCCATCGACATGCTTGCCGATCTCAAGGCTGTCGGCGTCACGGCGCTTAAAATCGAAGGCCGCCAGCGCAGCCGGGCTTATGTGAGCGAGGTGGTGAGTCGGTTTCGACAAGCCCTCGACGCGCTGGAACGCGGTGAGGCACCTGGTGCCGGGCATAATCTGGCAGCCGTGGCCGAAGGCGGGCGAGAAACACATGGCGCATACCGGAAAGGTTGGAGATGACCCCTGCCCCGCAACTCACCCTCGGTCCGCTGCTATTTCACTGGCCAGCCGCGAAATGGCGTGATTTTTATTTCCGCATCGCAGACGAGGCCGATATTGACAGCGTGTATCTGGGCGAAGTGGTGTGCGCCAAGCGCGAGCCGCTTTATGCCGCGCATGTACCCGCGGTGCTGGAGCGGCTGGAGGCCGCTGGCAAGCAGGTGGTACGTTCGACCTTGGCAGTGGTAACCGACGACCGGGAAATGGAGGCGGTACGACATCTGATCGCCAGTGGCGCCACGGTTGAGGTGAATGACGCAGCCAGTTTGCACGAATTATTTGGCCGTCCACACGTGATCGGTCCTTATATCAACGTGTTCAACGAGGGCTCTTACGATGTTTTGGCCAAAGGCGGGGCGACGCGCGTGGTGCTGCCGGTGGAGGTTTCGGCGCGCACAATCGGTATATTGACGGCGCGGCGCGGCGAAACCGAGGTGCAGATTTTCGGCCGCCAGCCGCTGTCGGTAGCCATGCGCTGCTACCACGCGCGCTCTCATGGGCTCACCAAGGATTCCTGCCAATTCGTATGCGGCCTGGACCCCGATGGACAACCCGCCCAAACGCTCGATGGGCACAACCTGCTTTCGATCAATGGCACGCAAACATTATCGAGCGGTTACATGGTGCAACTTCGTAATTTGTCAGCCTTGAAGGCTTTGGGTGTGACCCATTTCCGACTCTCGCCGCAAGATATCGACATGGTAGAAACCGCTCGGCTGCACCGGGCCGTGCTCACCGGCACATTTTCGGTTGATGAAGCTGAAGACGCGCTACGCGAGCTGACAGGCGAGCAGCCCTGGCAAAACGGCTTTTTATATGGCCGGGAGGGGCTGGCATGGGTGGAGGCGGAGTTATAGCGCCCGCCCCTGGCCGAAACCATCAACGGCCTCCAAAAAGCGGAGCTGATCCATAGACGCGGTCCTGGGTGATCCGTTGAGACCGTCGATTACATCAGGTTTGGATGAGGCGACTGGCTCAACCATCGCCGGGTCATGGAACATATCGGCAACATGTCTCCGGCAGAAGTCAAGAAACGCGACGATGCTGCGCTGCAGGAGCAGCCCATGGCAGCGCGCCGCCGCATTGCTGAAATGCTTGAGTTCCAGGACAGCCTCGCTATATATGCAAGGTCACGCAGAAAGATTCCGGCCAGTGAAGTTTGCGCCATGCGGCCATCTGATAGGTTTCACCGTTCAATACTATAACTAAAATCGACTATGCCTATTCGGCTTCCCGGCCCACACTCTGCGCATAAAATGTGAGGAGGTCACTTTGGACAGCAATGAACCAACGCCGGGCAAATGCCCGGTTATGCATGGCGGCAACACCCACACCACGACAGATTCCGTAACCGGTTGGTGGCCAGGCAGCCTTAATCTCGACATTCTGAGCCAGCACGACACCAAGACCAATCCGCTTGGCAAAGAGTTCAACTATCGCGAGGCGCTGAAGACCCTTGATGTTGCGGCGCTGAAGCGCGATTTGCACGCGCTGATGACCGACAGCCAGGAATGGTGGCCAGCCGATTGGGGTCATTATGGCGGGTTGATGATCCGCCTGGCCTGGCACGCCGCGGGAACTTACCGCATTGCCGATGGACGCGGTGGTGCCGGGCACGGCAACCAGCGTTTCGCGCCACTGAATTCCTGGCCCGATAATGTAAGCCTGGACAAAGCCCGCCGCCTGCTTTGGCCGATTAAGAAAAAATATGGCAACAAGCTGAGCTGGGGGGATCTGATCATTCTGGCGGGCAATATCGCTTATGAATCGATGGGACTGAAGACGTTCGGCTTTTCATTTGGCCGTGAAGATATCTGGCATCCTGAGAAGGATGTTTATTGGGGGCCTGAGGCGACATGGCTCGCACCCAGCGATGAACGCTATGCGGATGTAAGCACGGCGACGACCATGGAAAACCCCTTGGCGGCGGTGCAGATGGGCCTGATTTACGTGAACCCTGAGGGCGTGAACGGCAAGCCGGACCCCGCGCGCACTGCCCAGCATGTGCGCGAAACCTTCGCCCGCATGGCAATGAACGACGAGGAAACCGTGGCCCTTACCGCAGGCGGCCATACGGTGGGCAAATGCCACGGCAATGGCGATGCCAAGGCTCTGGGCCCGGTGCCGGAAGCCGCCGACGTGACAGACCAGGGCATGGGGTGGGCCAACCCCAACCAGCACGGCAAGGCCAACCAAGCGGTGAGTAGCGGGTTTGAAGGAGCCTGGACCACAAACCCGACCAAATTCGACATGGGCTATTTCGAAATGCTCTTCGGGCATGAATGGGAACTGCGCCGAAGCCCGGCTGGTGCCCAACAATGGGAACCGGTGAACATAAAGGAAGAGGACAAGCCGGTTGATGCCAGCGACCCCTCGGTTCGGCAAAACCCAGTGATGACCGATGCCGACATGGCGATGAAGGCGGACCCGGCCTACCGCGCCATTTGCGAACGCTTCATGAAAGACCCGGCTTATTTCAAGGATGTTTTCGCCCGCGCCTGGTTTAAGCTCACCCACCGTGACATGGGACCCAAGGCCCGGTATTTCGGCCCGGACGTGCCGACAGAGGATTTGCTCTGGCAGGACCCTGTCCCTGCCGGGCGCAAGGATTACGATGTGGCCGGGGTGAAAGCCGCCATTGCAAAAAGCGGTTTGAGCACCAGCGATCTCGTGGTTGTAGCCTGGGACAGTGCGCGGACCTTCCGAGGCTCTGATCTTCGCGGCGGCGCCAATGGGGCGCGCATACGCCTGGCACCGATGAAGGACTGGGCAGGCAACGAGCCAACGCGCCTGGCAAAAACCCTCTCCGTTTTGGCACCCATCGCGGCACAAAGCGGCGCGAGCCTCGCCGATGTGATTGTGTTGGCCGGCAATGTTGGGGTGGAGCGGGCCGCCAAGGCCGCCGGGGTTGAGGTGAGCGTGCCCTTCCTGCCTGGCCGTGGCGATGCAAGCGAGACACAGACAGATGCGGCCAGCTTCGCGGTTTTGGAGCCGGTGCATGATGGTTTCCGCAACTGGTTGAAGCAGGATTTCGGCGTGAAGCCGGAAGAGCTACTGCTGGACCGCGCGCAGCTAATGCGCCTAACCGCACCGGAGATGACCGTGCTGCTTGGCGGAATGCGCGCCATGGGGGCGAATTATGCTGGCAGCAAGCACGGTGTTTTCACTGAACGGACTGGCGCGCTCACGACCGATTTCTTCGTAAATCTGACGGATATGGGAAATGTCTGGAAAAACGTCGGAAAGAATATGTATGAAATCCGCGACCGCAAAACCAATGCGCTGAAATGGACGGCGACACAGGTTGATCTGGCGTTCGGCTCTAATTCCATTCTGCGCGCTTATGCCGAACTCTACGCCCAGGATGACACGCATGTTGCGTTCGTGCATGATTTCGTAAAGGCCTGGACCAAGGTGATGAACGCCGATCGTTTCGACGCGAGCTAAATCAATTTACTGATGGCGGGGCCGTTTGGGTTCCGCCAACGGTTGGCTTCCTCGATAATAAATAATTAATTTATCGCGGCTGGGAATAATCTCTGCTATAGCGCATCTGCAGGTTGCAGTTGGCCGGTAAATAAATCAATGGATGTGTTGATTGATGGCGTCTTTGGGCTGAGAGAGGTTCAGCGCCTCAAAGATTTGCACGCGCTCAACCTGCTTTATACCCCCGCGGAAGAGCGATTTGACCGGATCACCAGGCTTGCCGCCAGGGTATTACAATCGCCCATCGCGATGATTAATCTCGTTTCAGAAGAGGTTCAATGGACCAAATCCAGTTTTGGATGGGCCGGCAGCACTTTGCCGCGGCAACATTCGTTCTGTAGCCAAACGATACGCGAGCATCATCCGTTGATGGTGGCGGACGCGGCGGAGGATGAGCGTTTTGCCAATAATCCCTTGGTAACAGGCAAGTCCGGCATTCGGTTTTACGCTGGCCAACCGTTGCATACCGGGTCGGGCTCTGAGGTGGGTGTGCTATGCGTGATGGACACGCTGCCGCGGCAGCTGGGCCATGATGAGCTGGAAACATTGCAAGATCTGGCGGTGATTGTGGAGCGGGAGCTCAGCTGCCGAGTCCAGGGGTCTTTCCAGGATCATTTGATCGGCAACAATGATGCCCAGGCAAGGCGCGGCGCGATCGACGAACTGACCAGAAGCTGGAACCGCGCCGCGGTCATGGAGCTGGTGCATCTTGAATGCGCTGCCGCCAGCATGGGCTCGCCGCTCAGCCTGTTGCTGATCGAGATTGATAATCTTGGCATGGTGAATGAGAATTTTGGCAGGGCGATGGGCGATCTCGTGCTACACGAGGTTTCGTCCTGGATTCGCCGCTCCATCCGCGAAAGTGATACCTTTGGCCGCTATGGCAGCGCCATGTTTCTGGTGATGCTGCGCGCGGGCATTCTGGACTCAAGACTGGTGGCCGAGCGGGTGCGCGATGCGGTGGAACGCCTGGCGATTCCCCGATTGCCGATGCAGGTGACGGTAAGCGTTGGTGTCGCTTGTGCTGGAACCAGGCTCACCTCGCCGATGGCGCTTATCGCCGGGGCAGACAAAGCCTTGCGCGCGGCCAAGGAGGCCGGGAGCAACAGCGTGGACGCCTTGTTATTGTAAGAATTTGTTTCAGTCGATTTTTTTCAGCCGGTCGCGGAAGCTTTTGCGTAACTTGCTGATTTTTGGCGCGATAATGGCCTGGCAATAGCCAGACCATGGGTTGCGCACATAATAGTCCTCGTGTTCGGGCTCTGCTGGCCAAAACATCCCGAGCGGCGCGACCTCGGTGACGATTTTGCCCCAGACAGGCATGAATTCAGCCACGGCAGCTTCGGCCGCGGCTTTTTGTGCGGGCGTTTCATAGTAAATCGCCGAGCGGTATTGCGAGCCGATATCATTGCCCTGACGGTTCAATGTCGTGGGGTCGTGGATGGTGAAGAACACGCGCAGCAGGTCTGCGTAGGAGATTACGGCGGGGTCGTAATCGATTTTTACCACCTCGGCATGGCCGGTGGTGCCGGTGCAAACCTGTTTGTAGCTGGGGTTTTCCACCTGCCCGCCCGTATAGCCGGATTGAACGCGGGCAACGCCGTCCAGCTCGTCATAAGCAGCTTCCAAACACCAGAAGCAGCCGCCGGCCAGAATCGCGGTTTCAGTCATGTCTTATCTCCCAAGTCACAAATCATAGCCCAATGTTCGGGGCTGACAGGCCCGACCGAAAGGCGTGAATATTTAAGCAATGCTAATTCAGCAAATCTGGTGTCGGCCTTTATCGTGGCAAGAGTGATAGGTGATTTCAACGGCTTTAGGGCCTTCATGTCCACGCATACCCAATCGCCGCTTGCAGCCGTGGGGTCTGGGTAGGCTTCGCGAACCACTTCGACGATTCCCACAATCTCCTTGCCGATGTTGGAATGGTAGAAAAAGGCGCGGTCGCCTTGTTTCATTTCCTTCAGGTGCCGCTTGGCGAGATGGTTGCGCACGCCGGTCCAGGGTTCGACGCCATTTTTTACTTGGTCGTTCCAGGAAAACACGTCCGGTTCGGATTTTACCAGCCAATAGTTCATGCAGAGCAATGTAACTAATTTTCACAGCGCTTCAAATTTATCCGGTGTTGGCCTAAGAAGCCCGCCATGAAGCAAACCGCCCTTAACTCAGACAGGCCCGCGCGCAGCGGTGGCTGGTTTCATTACCTTGCCAATCCTGGGCGTTTTCAGCGTGTCGCGCGCCCTACCCTGCCCTGGCTGGCAGCGTTTTCGCTTGTGCTGACCGTCACCGGAATCGTCTGGGGCTACTGGTTCGCCCCGGCGGATTGGCAGCAAGGCGATGCCGCGCGGATTATGTATGTGCATGTGCCCGCCGCCTGGGTGGCGATGGCAGGTTATGCGGCGTTGGCTTTTTGCTCCTTGCTCTCGCTGGTGTGGCGGCACCCGCTGGCGGATATCGCGGCCGAGGAGATTGGCCCGGTGGGGGCAGGATTCACCGCCATTTGCCTGGTTTCTGGCTCGCTCTGGGGCAAGCCGATGTGGGGCGCTTATTGGGTTTGGGATGCGCGGCTCACCTCCGTGCTGATTTTGTTTTTTCTTTATCTCGGCCATATCGCGCTGATTCGTGCTTTTGATAACAAGGCTCATGCCTATCGCGCTGCGGCCATTCTGGCGTTGGCCGGGGCGGTAAATTTGCCGGTCATAGTGTTTTCGGTGCAATGGTGGAACACGCTGCATCAGGGCAACACGATCTCGCTCATCGGGCCCTCGAAAATTTATATCACCATGCTCTACCCGCTGCTCATTGCCTCGATAGGATTTTACATGGCTTTTATCACGATGGTGGTGGCGCGGATGTCGGCTGCGATTTCCGAGCGTAAGACCATTGCCTTGTTGCGCGCCACCGCGGAGCGCGGGGCATGACTCAAGCCATAAATGTCTGGCCGTTCGTGAACGGAGCGTATGGAACGACGGTTTTGTTTCTGATTGGCGCGGCATGGTTGACTTTCGCCCGCTATCGCCGCGCCCGCGCCCGGTTGGCCCAGGCCGAGCAGCTTTAAATGCGAACCCCCAAGCGACGGCGGCTTTATTTGGTGTTGGCGTGCCTGGTTTGCCTTGGCGGTGCCGTGGCACTCTCTCTGGCGGCGTTTTCGTCCTCGCTCACCTATTTCCTCTCCCCCCGGCAGGTGGAGGCAAAGGCACCGCCGCCGGGGCAGAGTTTCCGGCTGGGCGGCATTGTGCAGGTGGGAACGGTTGCCACCACCGTTGCCAATGGCACGCCCACCACGCATTTCGCGGTAACGGACGGGCGCGCGGCGGTGAATGTCGTGTTCACCGGCCTGCTGCCGGATTTGTTCCGCGAAGGCCAGGGGATTGTGGCGATCGGTTCCATGGGGCCGGGCGGGGTGTTTGTGGCTGACGAGGTTTTGGCCAAACATGGTGCCGACTACATGCCCAAGGATGTAGAGCAGGAGCTGAAAGAAAGCGGCAAATGGGACCCGCGCTTTGGCCCGCCGCCGGATGCCAGCGACTGGAACGACATGAATGTGAAAGGCAGCGGCACATGATTCCTGAACTCGGGCATTTCTGCCTGGCGATGGCGGTTGCCATTGCTTGCGCGCAAGGGGTTGTGGGCATTGCCGGGCCAACGCTGAAAGACCCGCGCGCCTTGGCCGCCGCACCGCTGCTCACGCTGCTGCATTTCACCGCCATCTCGCTTTCGTTCCTGGCATTGGTTTGGGCGGGTGTGGTTTCGGATTTCACGGTGGAAAACATTGCGGATTTCTCCTCCGCGCAGACACCGTTGCTCTATCGGATCACCGGCATCTGGGGGAACCATGATGGTTCGATTCTGCTCTGGTGCCTGATTTTGTCGCTTTGCGGCACAGCCGTGGCGCTGGGCGGGCGGCAGCTTCCCGCCAGTCTGCGCGCCCGGGTGCTGGGTGTGCTGGGGCTGGTTTCTTGCGGATTTTTGCTGTTCACGCTGGCGGTTTCCAACCCGTTCACGCGCATCTGGCCGCCGCCGCTGGATGGTGCGGGCATAAACCCGATTTTGCAGGACCCTGGCCTCGCTTTCCATCCGCCAGTTCTCTACACTGGTTATGTCGGGTTCTCGGTCGCCTTCGCATTTGCCATCGCGGCGCTCATCGAGGGGCGGATTGACGCCGCCTGGGGGCGATGGGTGCGGCCCTGGGCGCTGCTCTCCTGGTGCTTTTTAACCGCTGGCATCACTTTGGGGAGCTGGTGGTCTTATTACACGCTGGGCTGGGGCGGATACTGGTTTTGGGACCCGGTGGAGAACGCTGCGCTGTTGCCCTGGCTCACCGGCACGGCACTTTTGCATTGCGCGATTGTGGTGGAAAAACGCGAAAGCCTGAAGGCGTGGACTGTGCTCTTGGCCATCGCCACTTTCTCGCTCTCGCTTTCGGGCACCTTCCTGGTGCGCTCGGGCATTCTCAACTCCGTGCATAGTTTTGCCGCGGCACCGGACCAGGGGCTGTTTATTCTGGTGCTGCTGGCCATCACCATCGGCGGCTCGCTGCTGCTGTTTGCATTCCGGGCACCGGTGTTGGCGGGGTCTGGCATTTACGCGCCGATAAGCCGGGAAAGCGCTCTGATTTTAAACAATATATTCCTTTGCGCCATCGCGGCGGTGGTGTTCACCGGCACGCTTTACCCACCCTTTGTCGATCTTCTGTTTGGCATCCAGCTTTCTGTTGGCGCGCCGTTTTTTAACCAGACGGTGCTGCCACTCGCGGGGCCGATTATTCTGGCGATGGGCGTGGGGCCAATGTTGCGCTGGAAGCGGGCGGATTTGCTGCCGGTGCTGCAACGCCTGTGGCTGGCAGGGGCCGTGGCCGTGCTGGTGCTCATCATCCTCACCGCCACGAAGCATCTCATAGCGGCTTTGGGGCTGGCGGGCGGTGCCTGGGTGGTCTGCTCTGCCTTGACTGACCTTGCCGAGCGCACCCGGCTGTTCCGCGTGCCGTTGGGTGCCGCGCTGGGGCGTTTCTTCGGACTGCCGCGCGCCGCCATCGGCGCGGCGCTGGGGCATATTGGCTTCGGCGTCTCGGTGATCGGCATCGCGGCGATGACGCTGGCGGTGCAGAAAGTTGTGGTGCTGAAGCCGGGCCAATCCACCATGCTGGGCGGCTATAGCTGGACGCTGGACGATATCCACGATGCGCCGGGGCCGAATTATACCCAGCGCGTGGCGGATATTACGCTGAGCGATGATGGCAAGGCTTTCATGGTGCTGCACCCCACCAGGCGGTTTTTTACCGCGCAGCATGTTATAACCAGCGATGCCGCGATCCGCACCAATGGGTTTCAGGATATCTACGCCGATTTTGCCGACGAGGAGGATGGCGGTGCGGAATTTCGGCTGAACCGCCACCCCGGAGCGCCGGAAATCTGGTTCGGCGGTTTGATCATGGCGCTGGGCGGGTTTTGCTCCTTGTCTGACCGCCGTTTGCGTGTGGGTGCGCCCTTCCGCAAGCGCCTGCCCGGTGGAGCAACGGTTTAATGTCTCCTCTGCGACGGCGAATGCTGTTTGGTGCCCCTCTGGCTGTGGCCGTGGCGGGGGGTGCGGGGTTTTACACCATTCTGCGCCGGATGCAGAGCGACCAATACGACCCGCACGCTTTGCCCTCGCCGCTTATCGGCAAACGCCCCCCGGCCTTTACGCTGCCGGGCATGAATGGCGCGGCGGGGTTTTCCAACACCGATTTATCGGCGCCGCCAAAGCCGATGCTGGTAAACTGGTTCGCCTCCTGGTGCGCGCCTTGCCAGGAAGAAGCGCCGATGCTGCAAACCCTGGCGAGCCAGGGCATCACCATCTGGGGCATTGCCTATGAGGATCAGCCCTCCGACCTTGCAGCTTACCTGCAAAAATACGGAAACCCCTATGCACGCATTGCCACGGATCTATCCGGGTTAACGGCGATAAACTGGGGCGTCTACGGCGTGCCGGAGACCTATTTTATCGACAAGACCGGCATTGTGCGGCTGCGCTATGCCGGGGCGCTGACGGGTGAGGTGGTGCAAACCCGGCTGAAGCCGCTGTTCGAGCAATATTCATGAGGTTGGCACGCATCTTTTTCGTGCTGGCGCTGTTGCCGGGCCTCGCATTGGCGCAGGCCATGGTGACGCGCGACGGCATAACCCTGACCCAGGCCCAGGAGACCCGCGCTGAGGCGATTGGTGGGCAGTTGCGCTGCCTGGTCTGCCAGAATGAAAGCATCGAGGAATCCTCGGCCGGGCTTGCCAAACAATTACGGGTGATCATTCGCCAGCAAGTGGTGCAGGGCGTGCCGGATAAGCAGATTATGCACTACATGGTGCAGCGTTACGGCATTTTTGTGCTGTTGAAGCCGCCTGTCTCGCCGCTCACCTGGCTGCTTTACGCTTCGCCCGCTCTGGCGCTTGCCGCCGGGCTTCTGGCTTTCTGGCTGGGGCGACGAACCCGGGCCAACGCCCTGGCACCTTTAAGCGCGACCGAACAAGCCCGGCTGGATGAATTGCTGAAATGATGCTGATTGTAATGCTAGCGGTGGCGTTAGCGCTCTCCTTGCCCTTGTTGCTGGTGTTTCGGCGCGGGCAAAGCCTGCCGGAACGGCGGGAGGCGTCGCTTGCCTTGCACCGCGCGCAGCTTGCCGAGCTTGACCGGGACCTGACCGATGGCCGCATTGGCGCGCAGGAACATGCCGCAGCACGGCTGGAGATTGAGCGGCGGATTCTGACGGCTGACGCTCTGCCCGCCCAACCTCGTGGCGGCAGCGCAAAATTATTATTATTGATGACGATCATCGCTCTGCCTGTGGGGGGCTTCGCACTTTATCTGCCGGGGGCAACGCCTGTGCCTTCAGAGCCGCATGCGGCCTGGGCGGCGCAAGAGGCGGTACAATTGCAGCAGCTGGATAAAATGATCGCCATGCTGCGCGCGCATTTGGCCGAAGTGCCCCCTGGCTCCGCTGATGCGAGCGAAGGTGAGGCGTATCTGGCCGAGGCGCTGAGCGAACAAGCCGGGGCTATTACGCCCGAGGCGCTGGCGCTGTTCAAACAATCCTTCGCCAGCGCGCCGGCAGACTCCACCTGGCGGCAACTGGATCAGCAAAGATTGATGCAGGTGCAGGGGCAATAATGAACCGCCCTTCCCTTACCGCTGCATTGGCGTAAACTGCCGCGCCATGACTGAGAAAACGCCCCCCGCCAAAGCAGAGCCCGAAGCGACGCCAAAGCCCGATTCACCGCCCCCCCCCAAGGAGATTGGTGGCCCCAGCGGGCCTGAGCCGACACGTTACGGCGATTGGGAAAAAAACGGGCGATGCTCTGATTTCTGATGGCCTACCTCCTCCTCGCCATTGCCATCATTAGTGAGGTGACAGCCACCTCAGCCCTGAAATCCTGCAACGGGTTCACGCGCCTGCTGCCGTCTATTGTCGTGCTGACAGGGTATTGCGTGAGCTTTTTTTCGCTCTCTCAGGTGGTGAAGGTGATCCCGCTTGGCTATGCCTATGCGCTGTGGTGCGGGTTCGGCATCGTGCTGATTGTAGGCGTAGGGTATTTTTACTACCGCCAGGCGGTGGATCTGCCGGGGCTGCTGGGCATCGGGCTGATTATGGCGGGCATTCTGGTGATTAACCTCTTCTCGCAGATGGCGGTGCGATAAACAAGTAACGGCGTATTTAGGCCGTTTTCATTTGCGAAACGGATTAACACCCCCAAATTCCACATAATGCCAATTGGTTACGGCCGTGTCTTCACAATTTGGGAATAAGACTATGAAATCAGGGATTACCATCGTCGGGGTTATTATCATCGCCATTGCAGTGTTCTTCATCGTGCCAATGGCAGCCGGCGGCAGCGCCAATGTCTGCCAGGCGTTGGAGAAGCATAATGTGAGCAATGCCGCCGCGAACATCACCGGCACCACCAACGGGCCGTTGTATAACATTATCAATGCCGTCGGCCAGTCCGTGGCAACGGGCAATATCACCGCGCAATCTGAAGCCGCGGCGCACCCGGATACGCCAACGGCAGTTAGCTGCGCGGCCTCTTACTGGAAGTCTTTGTAAGACCTCCAGTATATTTTATGGCGCGGGGGCTTTGGCAATTTTGACGAGATTGGCCAACAGGTCCCGCGCAAAGGCCATGCGGGCGGCAACGTCCATGTCTCGCACCAGAGAGAGTTTCTGGTCCGGGCGGAGTTTCACCAGCCCGCCTTTGGTTCCAATCCATTGGATCAACCCGGGGGGGTTGGCGAAGTCGTTCTTGCGGAAGCTCACCACCATGCCTTTCGGCCCGGCATCCAGCTTCTCGACATTCGCCTCCCGGCAGGCGCGCTTTAGCGCCACCACCGAGAGCAGATTTTCCACCTCTTGCGGGATGGCGCCAAAACGGTCCACCAGCTCGGCGGCCAGGGCTTCGCTCTCGGCATCTGTCATCAGCCCGCTTATCCGCCGGTAGAGCCCGAGGCGCACGGGCAAATCTGCCACATAGGTTTCAGGGATAAGCACCGGCAGACCAAGATTGATGTTTGGCGTCCAGTCTCGCTCGATTTTCTGCGCCTGCTGGTTCTGGGTGCGCAAATCGTTCACCGCGTCTTCCAACATCTGCTGGTAAAGCTCGATGCCGACTTCGCGGATATGACCGGATTGCTCGTTGCCGAGCAGATTGCCCGCCCCGCGCAAATCGAGGTCATGAGACGCCAGGGTGAAGCCAGCCCCCAGCGTATCCAGCGTGTTCATCACTTCCAGCCGTTTTTCTGACGCGGCGGAGAGCCGGTGATGCGGCGGCCAGGTGAGATAGGCATAGCCGCGCTGCTTGCCGCGCCCCACGC
>JAKBCH010000130.1:0-450 GCA_021808055.1 Pseudomonadota bacterium
TTGACCCGCGATGAGTTCGTTGCCATGGCCAGGGAGGCAGTAGGAGAGCATGTGCCGCAAACGGAGCGGCCGGCTTCGCTCATGGGCAGATTCGTGCAACGGCTGCATTACGTTTGCGCGGATGCCACCGGTGATGCGGGCTGGGCGGAGCTGGCAGCGCAACTGGCCGCCTTTAAAAACCACACCATCATCTTCTACCTTGCCACCGGCCCGGCGTTGTTCGGGCCCATATGTGAAAATCTGGGCCGGTTTAATCTGGCGCGGGGCAACACCAGAGTGGTGGTAGAGAAGCCCGTTGGCAAGGATAGCGCCTCTGCTCATGCGGTGAACGAGGCGATTGCCCAGGTGTTTCCAGAAGACCGCGTGTACCGGATCGATCATTACCTGGGCAAGGAAACAGTGCAGAACCTGATGGCGTTGCGTTTCGCCAACGGATTGTTTGAGCCGTTA
>JAKBCH010000130.1:460-3823 GCA_021808055.1 Pseudomonadota bacterium
GCCGCGCATATAGACCATGTGCAGATTACCGTGGCGGAGGCTCTGGGGGTTGAAGGCCGCGCCGGATATTATGATACCGCGGGTGCCCTGCGGGACATGGTGCAGAACCATATCCTGCAATTGCTCTGCCTCGTGGCGATGGAACCGCCCGGGATGCTGGATGCCGATGCGGTGCGTGATGAAAAGCTGAAAGTGCTGCGGGCGCTGAAGCCTATGGAAGCGCCAAACTGGGTGCGTGGCCAGTACCGCGCAGGGGCTTCGGCCGGCGGGCCGGTGCCAGGGTATCTGGAGGAGCTTGGCGCGCCAGCAAGCCGGACGGAAACCTTCGTGGCGCTGAAGGCGGAAATCGAAAACTGGCGCTGGGCGGGTGTGCCGTTTTACCTGCGCACCGGCAAGCGGCTGGCCGAGCGGGTGTCGGAAATTGTCATCACCTTCCGCCCTGTACCGCATTCCATGTTTGGCCAGGGGGCAGGGCCGATTGTACCGAACCGCCTGGTGATCCGTTTGCAGCCGGATGAGGGCGTGAAGCTCTGGCTGATGATTAAAGACCCCGGCCCTGGTGGAATGCGCTTGCGGCCTGTGCCGCTGGATATGAGCTTCGCTTCGGCCTTTGCCGAGCGTAACCCGGATGCCTATGAGCGGCTGATGATGGACGTGGTGCGCGGCAACCAGACCTTGTTCATGCGCCGCGACGAGGTGGTGGCTGCCTGGGCATGGATCGACCCCATATTGGAGGCATGGAGCCAGTCTTCCGAGCCGCCGAAACCCTATACCGCGGGTACTTGGGGGCCGAGCGCGGCTATCGCGTTGATTGAACGGGACGGGCGCACCTGGGCCGATGGGAGTATGTGATGCAAGGCTTTCCAAGCCGGGAGGTGTTGGCGAAGGCGCTGGCGCGTGATGTGGCGAAGGCACTTTCCGCCCGGCTGGCCGTGCAGGTGGAAGCAATGCTGGCGGTTTCTGGCGGCAGCACACCGGGGCTGTTCTTTGCCGCGTTGAGTAAGGCTGCGCTGGATTGGTCCCGCGTGATTGTAACGCTGGTGGATGACCGCTGGGTGCCGGAGGACAGCCTGCGCAGCAACGCTGCATTGGTGCGGCGGCATCTGCTTATCAACAATGCGGCTGCCGCGCGGTTCATCCCGCTTTATAATGGGGCTGCCTCGCCCCAGGCCGGGCGGGCGGCAATAGAGGCGCAGTTTGCGCAATTGCCCTTGTCTCTGGCGGCGGCGGTCTTAGGTATGGGAGAAGATGGCCACACGGCATCTTTTTTCCCTGGTGGCGACCGTTTGGCCATGGCGCTGGCGCCGGCGCAGGGGCAAAGCGTGGAAGCCATGAACGCGCCAAATGCGGGCGAGCCGCGCATTACCCTCACGCTGCCAGTGCTGCTGAAAGCGGATT
The DNA here is from genome assembly GCA_021808055.1 of Pseudomonadota bacterium. The sequence continues at coordinate 1,859 of JAKBCH010000130.1, forward strand.
TGCTGGCTTTGCACATAGAGGGTGAAGCCAAGCGCGTGGTGTTGGAGCAGGCTTTGGCTGAGGGCCCGGTTGAGGCCATGCCGGTGCGCGCCGTGCTGCGCCACGACCCGAAAATTTACTGGAGTCCCTGAAATGGTTCATCCCGTGCTTGCCGCCGTTACTGAACGCATTATCGAACACAGCCGCTTGCGGCGCGGGCTTTATTTGCAACGGGTAAGTGCTGCCGCCAGCGCCAAACCAAAACGCCAGGCGTTGGGCTGTGCCAACCAGGCGCATGGCTTTGCTGGTTGCGGCGCGGGCGATAAATCCATGCTGCGGGAGGGTGCCGGGCCGAGCCTGGGCATCGTGACCGCTTATAACGACATGCTTTCCGCTCACCGGCCCTATGAGAGCTACCCGGAACTTATCCGCGAGGCCGCGCGCGCGGCGGGTGGTGTGGCGATGGTGGCGGGTGGTGTGCCGGCGATGTGCGATGGCGTAACGCAAGGCGAGGCGGGCATGGAGCTTTCGCTGTTCTCGCGGGATGTGATTGCATTGGCCACCGGTGTTGCGCTCAGCCATGCCACCTTCGATGCCGCCTGTTTCCTTGGCATCTGCGACAAGATCGTACCGGGCCTTGTTATCGGCGCGCTCACCTTTGGGCATCTGCCTTCGGTGCTGATCCCCGCCGGGCCGATGCCTTCGGGGCTGCCGAATGGCGAGAAGGCCAAAATTCGTCAGCTTTACGCCGAAGGCAAAGTCGACCGTGACGCGCTGTTGAAAGCCGAGGGCGAGGCGTATCACGCGCCCGGAACCTGCACTTTCTATGGCACCGCCAACACCAACCAGATGCTGGTGGAGATCATGGGTCTGCACGTGCCGGGTGCTGCCTTCGTGAATCCAGGCACGCCCTTGCGCGATGCGCTGACGCGCTTTGCCGTGCAGCGCGTGATGTCCCACACCGCGCTGGGCAATGACTATCTGCCCATCGGCCGGATGATCGACGAGCGCAGCTTTGTGAATGCCATCGTGGCGCTCCATGCCACGGGTGGGTCCACCAACCATACCATCCATCTGCTGCCCATGGCGGCGGCGGCGGGTATTTCTATCACCTGGGAAGATTTGGCGGATATCGCCGCCATCACCCCGCTGCTCTGCCGCATTTATCCCAACGGCCAGGCGGATGTGAATCATTTTCACGCCGCCGGTGGCACCGGGTTTTTAATCCGCGAGCTGCTGGCGGCCGGGCTGCTGCATGAGGATGTGCAGACCGTGATGGGGCAGGGTCTCTTGGCCTATATGCGGGAGCCGTATCTCCAGGATGGTGAGCTTGCCTGGCGGGACCCGCCGGCGGAAAGCGGCGATGAGAAAGTGCTGCGCGGCCATGCCAACCCGTTCCAGCCCACGGGCGGACTGGCTCTGCTGAAGGGCAATCTTGGCCAGGGGGTGGTGAAAACCTCCGCCGTAGCGCCGGAGCGTCATGTCATCGAGGCTCCAGCCCGCGTTTTTCATAGCCAGGAAGCGGTGCAGGAGGCTTTCAGGGCCGGAGAGTTGAACAGGGATGTGGTGGTGGTGGTGCGGTTCCAGGGTCCCAAGGCCAACGGCATGCCGGAGCTGCACAAGCTGATGCCCCCGCTGGGTGTGTTGCAGGATAAGGGTTTTAAGGTTGCGCTGGTAACGGATGGCCGGCTTTCCGGTGCTTCCGGTAAGGTGCTTTCGGCCATTCATGTAACACCCGAGGCGCTGGCGGGCGGCCCACTTGCCAAGCTGAAAGACGGAGATGTGGTGCGGGTGGATGCTGTTGCTGGCACGCTGAAGGTACTGGCGCCTGCCTCGGACTGGGATGCCCGCCCCGATGCTATGGCCGACCTTGCACCGAGCCATCATGGTACCGGACGGGAGCTGTTCTCGCCGTTCCGCCATCTCGTCAGCCGGGCTGATCTCGGCGCCAGCATCTTTGCTTATGAGGAGGACCCCGCATGATTC
>JAKBCH010000131.1 GCA_021808055.1 Pseudomonadota bacterium
CACCAGATACGGCTCGGAGGTAACGTAGGCCTCCTGAATATCCTTCTTGTTGGTGAGAAACGGCGTCAGCGAGAATCCGTAAGGCCGCAGTTGTGAATCCGTGTAGCCGTATTTGCTTTGCAGATAGAGCCACCAACTTGCCCGCGTGTCGGTGGAAACCGCGATGGGCTTGCCTTTCAAAGCCTCGAAACTGTCGTTCCCCTCGCCATGATGTGCGATCAGGCAATCCGGGTCTTTCTGGAATCCCGCGGCCACCACCTCATAGGGGATATTCTCCTGCGCGAAATTCAGCGCCAGAAAGGCGTTGGAGGTAATGTCGAAATCCAGCTTGCCGGAGATGAGAAGCTGCGCGGTGTTCACCTGCGGCCCGCCCTGGTAGATGGTCACGTCCAGCCCGGCTTTCTTATACAGCCCTTCGGCCAGGGCCTCGTAATACCCGCCATATTCGGGCTCGGCCACCCAATCCAACCCGAAGCTGATCTTGGTATTGGCATAAGCGGCGGGGGTGAAAATGGTGAGCGCCAGGGTGGCAGCAAAGGCAATGCGGAGCGGGCGGAACATGCAAGCAACTCCAAACTCTTGAGATTAACGTCAAGACCTGCGAACCCAGCGAGACAGGCCAGTGCAGGGCCATGTAACCAGTAGGAATTACCATGGGCGAAGCCAGGATCAAGGCGGGAATTTGGGTCTCCGCCGCATTGCGGCAGGGCATGCTGGAGAACAAGCCCGGCGTGGTGGTGCGCAAGGGCGACGCAGATGCCGGCGGCGTGCTGGTGAAGCTCTATGGCCGTACGGGGTGCGTGGTACTGTCACAGTTCCGCGAGGCGGGCGGGGACCTTGCCTGGATGCGCGCAACCGGCCCGGAACCCGTGCCCGAACAGGCGGCTGACGAGTACATCGCCAAACAAACCCGCTTCGACCCCGATTTGTGGGTATTGGAATTTGAAGCGACGGATTACTTGCCACCGTTTGAGGGGAAGATTGTCTAAGCCTCGATTCCGCGCGGAACGGACAGGCCAACCCGTGGCATAAGCAGTTTGAGAAGAGGCCCCGCCATGAGCGTCGTCGTGATCGCCATGATCACCAGCATCGTGAAAATCTTCTGCGGAATAAAGCCGGTCTCCAGGCCAATATTCAAAACGATCAACTCCATCAGTCCGCGCGCATTCATCAAGGCGCCGAGGATAGCCGCCGCCGCGCCGCCATAACCGGCAAGGCGCGCCGCCAAAAATATGGGAACGATTTTTCCCAATGTCGCGGTGACGACGAATATGGCAAGCCAGGTCCAGTCCGCGCTTGTGGTCAGGCCCAGTACATTTGTTCGCAAGCCGGTAAAAGTGAAGAAAACCGGCAGGAAGAACACCAGCACGAAGGAGCCCACCTGCCTGCGCCAAGCTTCCACGAAAGCGCGGTCATGATGCACCAGAAGCCCGGCCGCGAAACCGCCAAAAATCGCGAAAATGCCGAGTTTGAACGTGCACATGCCAAGGATAAACACGCAGATAAGCAGAATCGCCATTAATGTCGGCGGCAGTTCGCCATCCCGTACCGGAAAGGCTTGCAGCAGCCTGCGCGCTCCGGGCCGCAGCACGAACAAGCATACCAGAATGAAGCCCAGCAGCCCGGCCAATTGCAGCGCCGTGCCCATGGGTGTGAACGCCGCCGTGGCGATGGCTGAAACAGCAGCAAGCAGAATCCAGCCCGCAACATCGTTGATGGCCGCGGCGGAGATGGCAAGCACGCCCAGTTCTTCCCTGGTCATGCCGAACTCGGCGAGGATACGCCCCAGAACCGGCACCGCCGTAATGGCAAGGGCCACGCCGCAGAACAGCGCATAGACCGTGACCGGAATATGCCCCGCGAAAAACGGCGCCGAGAGGTGCCCCAGCCCAATTCCGAGGCCAAACGGCACCGCGACCGAGGCGCTGGCTACTGGCAGCAGGGCGCGGCGTGCGCGGGCTTCCCGCAATTGCCCAAATTCAAAATTCATCCCAATCTGAAACATCAGCAGCACAAGCCCGATTTGCGACAGAATCACGATGGTGGGGGCGGGGTGTGTGCCGAACACCGAGGCCGAAAGGCCAGGAAAGAAGTGCCCGAACAAGGAAGGGCCGAGCAGCAGCCCGGCCACTGTCTCGCCAATAACCCCAGGCTGGCCAACCCGCCGGAATACCAAATTCATGATCCTTGCAGCGCCGATCATGATGACGAGCTGAATAAGAATGGAAAACAGCAAGTCTTCCGTGCGCGCGGTGGAGGTAATCGTGGGCGGCGTCACTTAATGGCTCCATTGCATGGCGTGGGCAGGCTAAGCGCCTTGGCCCCGGGCGGCAATATGAGAGGATATAGCCAGCGTGGGGCATGTGGCGGCCATGGCTTCTGCAGCTTTGCTGGGTGCCATCACCTTCCGCCCCAGCATCCGCCCCAACGCCACCGCCACCGCCATCGAATGCCGGAACTGGCAAGGCTTTGCCAAATGATCCTCGCTATTAAAAAAATCTCGGCGCGGATAAAGGCTTTTTCCAGGCAGGCTCAAAAACTCTGCACCATAAACACCCCGCACCGCCGCCCTCGCCGCACCTGAAATCCGTGCATCAACAAACTCCGTCGGCCAACCGCCAATCACCACAACACCCTTCGCTCGCTCCTGCGCTACAAACCGTGCAATCAGTTTCGTGCCGTAACCGTCTTGAATTGCCGCTGCCGAAGGTTCCACCCGGGCAGGACCAGAGAGCAGCGTTTTATCCGCACCGGCCAGATTATTATCCACCCGGTCCCCCTGCGCATTATATTCCGCCGCCAACATTTTTGCTCCGTTGCGAATACCCATCTCAGCAAGCGGCATTTCCGCAATCGCCTCCAGCCCGTCCGCCAAGGTGCAGCAAAACATCGCGCCAAAATCCCGGCCCAGAGGCAAATGCCACAGCATTGCTGGGTCGTGCCGCAGTAGCATCGCGCCATCCACCAAGGCCCGATATTGCGCTGCGGTCATCGCGTATTGTTCAAGCTCCATCGGCACATAAACCACGTCGCCCGCATGCAGCGTGGGCGCGTAGCGGACAAAAATCTCGTCCAGCCCGATCCCCACCGCAATGCCGGCATTTTCACACGGCATGCCCAGCATCGGCCCCATCACCGCGCAGCTATGCGAATAAGGCCCGTTGGAGCCAGCAAGAATCACCAGCTTGGGTGAGGGCAGGGTGGCCAGCCGTGCTTGTTTCTGTGTTATTTCCAGAAGCAGCGGCCCCAGTGAGAGCGGCCGTTCCAGCACCAGCCCGAACAGCACCAGATACAGCGCCAGCGAAGCGGCAGCGCAAATCAGCAATCTTTTCATCAGAACTGGAAATACAAAAACGGAATTGCCGCTGGCGCGAAGAACAGCGCTTGCATACTGAAGGCAAAACTTGCCACCAACGCCACGCTGCGCCGCTTTATGCCCATGCTGTGTAAATCAGGCAGACAAAGCGCCACGAACCAGCCTACCCCCAGCAACAGTAAACCCTGCGGCAAGCTCATGCTGCGTGCATCGCCAAGCCAGGGCAGCACCGGCACCACATGGCCAAATGGAATCATCTTTGCCAGCATCGCGGGCACTGCCAGCCCGTTCAGCCCAAACAACCCGCGATACATCTCCACCGCCGCGTTGAAATTCGTGGCGCGGAACGGCACCCATGCCAATGTTACCGCTGCCAGGGTGATGAACCAGGAGGCGTGGCGCGGAATCCGTAATCCCTTGCACCAGCCATGGATGATCAGAAACACTCCATGCAGCCCGCCCCAAAGCATAAACCGCCATGCCGCCCC
>JAKBCH010000132.1 GCA_021808055.1 Pseudomonadota bacterium
CGTACCGCAATCGAAACTGTAAAAACCAAGGCGGCCATCCAGATTCTGCGGCACCCTGTCCGTGCGGGTGCCCCGTGTCGGCCAGCTATAGGGATAGGCCGCACCGCTGCGGCCCAGGCCCAGCCATTCCTGGTGCGCGGTTTGCAGCAATGCCACCAGCCCTGGCGCATGGATGCGGGTGATAGGCTCCAGCGGGAACGCCTCGGGCGTAATCACCTCGCCCAGTTTCATCTCATTCACGCGGCTGAGCACCAGCTCGGCGCGTTCTGGCTTCTCAAAGGCGGGTACGAATTCCCCATAGATCAACTCGCCCGGGCTTTGGTGCAGCAAATGGTCGGCGCTGTAGATTGTTCGCATCTTCACGCTCCTCGTTGTTTTGCCAGATCATAGCCGCATGTCCGCCGCCGTCCAGCTTCGTATTTTTTGCTGTGCCGCGGGCAGAAAAAGCTGCAAAAGGCGGCGGCCATGCCAAGCTCATCCTGGAAACGCCCGGTTTTTCTCCTGGGCTTGTTAACGCTTCTGCTTTGTCTGCCCTTGCTCTGGCGCGCTTTGGTGCCGGTACAGTTCGATTCGGACGAAGGCTGGAACGTGATGCGCGCCATGATGGTGGCCCGACATGTGCCGCTTTATGGCGCGCCGCCGGGGCTGGATTTCACCAATTATCCGTTCCTGTCTTTTCATCTGCTGGGCTGGCTCGCCACGCTGGGCATTGACCCACTTTTCGCCGGGCGCGGCCTGGCTCTGGTTTCATTGCTTGCGCTGGGCGGTTTGGCGGGCGCGCTGGCCCGATTGTTCACCGCCAGCCATTACGCCGCGCCGTTCACTGGCGTTTTGTTCGTGATCTGGCTTGTAATCTGGATGCCCAATCGCGTGGCGATAGATGACCCGCAACTCTTCGGCATGGTGTTTGAGGCAGCCGGGTTTTACGCGTTTGCGCGCGGCAGCACATTCGCGCTGCGGCTTTCGGCGTATCTGTTCGTTTTGGCGTTGTTCATCAAGCAGTCGCTCATCGCGCTGCCCATCGGGGCCGGGTTGTCGCTTGTTGTGCAAAGGCGCTGGCGGGATTTGTTTAACTGGCTGCTCGCCGGGGCTTTGGGCGGCGGGCTACTGTTATGGCTCACCTTTCGCCGCGACGGGCTGTTTTTCTTTGCCAATTTGCTCGCCCCGCGCGCCTTTATCTGGCGGGATTTTGCTTCCCAAGGCGGAGATTACCTGCTGGTTTTCCTGCCTGCTTTGGTGCTGGCCGGGCTTTGGTGCTGGCGCCACCGGGCCGATGCGCGGGCGCAAGCCTTCATCCTCGCCTGGCTTGCCGCCAACGCGCTGGGTTTTGCCTTCGCGGGTGGGGATGGCGTGGGCCGCAACGTGTTTTTTGAAGCCGTGCTGCTGAACGCCGTTCTGGCCGTGGCGGAATGCGCGGCGGCAGCTCAATCCTGGCGGGCCTTGCTGTTATTGTTTCCGCTGGTCTGGGCACTGGCGCATTTTATCGCGGCGCTGCGTGAGGACCAGGCTTTGCCCCAGGCACGGGCGGATTTCGCGGCGGGCGTGGCGGCGCTGAAGGCCGTGCAGGGGCCGGTGGTGTGCGAAAACCTGCTGCTCTGCGCGCGCTCAGGCCATGTTTCAGCGTTCTCGCCCTATTTCGTGGAAAGCCAGATCAGGCTTGGCCGGTTTTCCCCCGGCGCGATCACCGCGATGGTTCAAAACGGCAGTTTGCGCGCCGTGGAAATTGGCACCACGGATTTACCGGAGCCACCAAACCATGTGCTGTACCCGCCAGGCTTCCTGGCCGCGCTGAAACAGCATGGCAGGCTGGTGCTTTCCCGTCCCAACCTCGCCATATGGGTGCCGGGCGAGTGAGGTTTGCCAGCGCTTGTGCCACCATGCTATGCACGCAAAGGGTCAAAACCGGGTTTTGGTCCAGTTTCCAACAACTTCCCGGAGCGTGAGCGGTACAGGGCATGGCAAAAAAACTTGTTTGGGGCCGGGCCTGGCATGGCCGTTCTTATGATCTGGGAAAGATGACGCTGGCGGAGCTTTGGGCCGCCTACCTCACTTACCCTGCGATCAGCCTTTATGCCGCTCTGGCTGTGGCCTCTGGCGCATATGCGCTGCTCACCGCCTGGCATTGGCAGCAGATTGTGGTGCCCGCCGTGGCGGTGCTGTTGGTTTATCCGGTGGTTTGGTACGGGTTGCACCGCTTTGTGCTGCATGGGCGCTGGCTTTACCGGATGCGCTGGACCGCCGGGCTGTGGAAGCGCATTCATTTTGACCATCATCAGGACCCGCATAAATTGGAAGTGTTGTTTGGCGCGCCGCTGAACACCATCCCCACCATGCTGCTCATCACTTTGCCGGTAGGCTATGAGCTGGCGGGGTGGACAGGTTTTGCTGCTGGGTTTTGCACGGCGCTTGTTACAACCTGCGTGTATGAGTTTTGCCACTGCATCCAGCATCTCAACTACAAGCCCAAAAACCGCCTGGTGCAGAAGCTGAAGCGTGATCATCTGCTGCATCATTTCCAAAACGAAACGGTAAATTACGGCATTGTTTCCTTTCTGGCGGATGAGCTGTTCAACTCCTACGTTGCCAACCCGAAGGACTGCCCGAAAAGCCCGACTGTGTTTAATCTGGGTTATGACCTGGAACAGGCAAGACGTTACCCCTGGGTGATGGAGCTTACCGGCACACCCCCACGCGACAGACCCCCAGGGGCGACGCAGGAGCCAGCAACTCCATGAGTGGCATTCAGATTATTCCCGTTGCAGGCAAGGCGCTTTTAAAACGCTTCATCCTGCTGCCGGAGCGGCTGCACAAAAATGACCCCGCTTACATCGCGCCTTTGCATATGGAGCGTGAAGAGGCGCTCGGCCCCAAAAACCCGTTTTTTGGCCATGCCGAGGTGCAGTTCTGGCTGGCGGTGAGAGATGGCCGCGATGTGGGGCGCATCTCCGCGCAGATCGACAAGCTCGCCCTTTCCTTAAACCCCGAAGCGCCGGGGCTGTTCGGGATGCTGGCGGCCGAGAACGAGCCTGAGATTTTTCAGCTTCTGGTGGAAACCGCCGCCAACTGGCTGCGCCAACGTGGCATGACGCGGATGCAAGGCCCTTTCAACCTCAACATCAATGAGGAAACCGGCGCGCTGATCGACGGGTTCGACACGCCGCCGATGCTGCTGATGCCGCATGACCTGCCTTATATCGCCCAGCAGCTTGAAGCGATGGGGATGCAGAAGGCCAAGGATGTCATCGCCTATCTTTACGATATCCGCGTGGAATTTCCACAAAGTGTGCAGCGCCTGCTCTCGCGCGCGCTGCCGCCGGATATCAAAGTGCGGCAGCTAGACATGAAGCGGATCAAAGAGGAGATTAAAAACGTCACCTCCATCTTCAACGATGCCTGGTCGCAGAATTGGGGGTTTGTGCCGCTCACCGAGGAAGAGACGGATTATCTCTCCAAATCCTTGAAGCCGCTGCTCAACCCGCGCCTCACCAGCCTGGTGGAGCGTGATGGCGTGCCGGTGGCCTTTATGATCGCGCTGCCGAACTTGAACGAGGCGATAAAGGGGTTGAACGGCAAGCTGCTGCCTTTGGGCTGGGCCAAATTGTTGTGGCGGCTGAAAGTGGCGGGGGTAAAAACCGCGCGGGTGCCGTTGATGGGCGTGCGCCGCTCGGCGGCCAAGGATATGATCGGGAGCCTGCTGCCTTATCTGATGGTCGATATGGTGCGCCGGGATGCGTTGAAAATGGGCTATACCCATATCGAACTTTCCTGGATTCTTGAAGACAATATGCCA
>JAKBCH010000034.1 GCA_021808055.1 Pseudomonadota bacterium
CCATGCCAGGCGTAAATTTTTCGGACTGGCCGACATCGCCAAAGCGGCTTCGCGCAAGGCGCGTGGCAAAAAGCCAGCCTTTACGTCACCCATGGCACTCGAAACGGTGCGCCGGATCGACGCACTATTCGATATCGAGCGGAACATCACAGGGCAACCGGCTGCGATACGCCATGCCGTCAGGCAGGAGCTCCGCGTCGCTTTGGTCACAGGCTTCGAGGCATGGCTGCGGCAGGAACGTACAAAACTGTCGCGCCACGATGACCTCGCCGTCGCGATCGACTACATGCTCACGCGCTGGCAAGCCTTCACGCGATTCCTCAATGATGGCCGCGTATGCCTGACAAATAATGCCGCCGAGCGCGCGCTCAGAGGCATCGCCTCGGCAGAAAGTCATGGCTGTTCGCCGGCTGCGATCCTGGCGGCCGCCGAGCCGCGATCCTCACCGAAGGCTTACCCAACCGCGCAAGAATAATACAAACAAACGGTGAGACGCCAAGCAGCTTGCCCACCCCCAGCCCGATGGAGGCCGACAAGTAAGCCAGAGGGAAATAGGTAGCAGTATTGGGGATGCTCGCGAAGATCCGCTGATGCGCCCACGGAAAACGGTGCATCTGGGTCGCATCGGCGGTGGTAACAACCGGGCGGCCATCGATTGGCGTGATTTTCCCGAACCCAGCCGTCAGCAGCCCGGAATCGATCTTCACCCCAACCTGTTGAATAGGCGTACCGGTATATGGGTCAATAAAAAAGGGGCGTGGAAGACTCCACACCCCTTTTGAAACATATCGCGGAACGCGGCTTTACGCGCTCTTGGCCATAATCTCGTCAGCCACGTTGCGCGGCACCGGATCGTAATGGTGGAACTGCATCGTAAAGCTGGCGCGGCCCTTGGTCATAGAGCGCAGCTGCGAGATGTAGCCGAACATTTCCTTCAGCGGCACATGCGCGCGCACAATCACGGTGGAACCGGAGCTTTCCTGGTTCTGGATCATGCCGCGGCGGCGGTTCAAATCGCCCACCACGTCGCCCACATGGTCGTTCGGGGTGGTCACTTCCACGTCCATGATCGGCTCCAGAATCACTGGGCCAGCCTTCTTCATGCCTTCGCGGAAGCAGGCTTTCGCGGCAATTTCGAATGCCAGGGCGGAAGAGTCGACGTCATGGTACTTACCGTCAACCAGCGTATAGCTGAAATCCACGGTGGGGAAGCCCGCGAGCACGCCGGTATCGGCCTGGTTCTTGATGCCCTTTTCAACCGCCGGGATGTATTCCTTCGGCACCGCACCACCAACGACCTTGTTCTCGAACTCGATGCCCTCGTTACGCTCACGCGGCGCGAACACAATTTTCACCTCGGCATATTGGCCCGAACCACCAGATTGCTTCTTGTGGGTATAGGTTTCGGTGTGTTCCTTGGTGATGGTCTCGCGGAAGGCCACCTGCGGCGCGCCGATATTGGCGTCCACGCCATATTCGCGCTTCAGACGATCGACGATGATTTCCAGATGCAGCTCGCCCATGCCGGAAAGAATGGTCTGGCCGGTTTCCTGGTCGGTCTTCAGGCGCAGGGAGGGATCTTCCGAGGCCAGCTTCTGCAGGCCGATCGTCATCTTCTCCACGCCTTCCTTGGTCTTCGGCTCCACGGAGATGTCGATCACCGGCACCGGGAACGCCATGCGCTCCAGCACCACCGGGTCCTCGGAAGCGGCCAGGGTGTCACCCGTGCCGGTGTCCTTCAGCCCCACGAAAGCCGCGATGTCACCAGCGGAAACCTCGGTGATTTCCTGGCGCTTATCGGCGTGCATCTTATACATGCGACCGATACGCTCTTTATGGTCCTTGGTGGTGTTCTGCACGGAATCGCCGGATTTCAGCGTGCCCGCATAAACGCGCACGAAGGTGAGCGAGCCGTATTTGTCGTTGATGATCTTGAAGGCGAGGCCAGCGAAAGGCGCATTCGGGTCGGCCTTGATGCGGCGCGCATTGGGGTCTTCCTCCTGGCCTTCTTCCGGGGCAACCTTAATGCCCGGCACGTCAACAGGGCTCGGCAGATAATCCAAAACGCCATCCAGCAGCGGCTGCACGCCCTTGTTCTTGAAGGCAGTGCCGCACATCACCGGGCGGAACGCGCCGGAAATGGTGCCGGTTTTAATGGCGCGCTTCAGGGTCTCGACGGAAACATCGCCCTTCTCGAAATATTCTTCCATCCCGGCATCGTCCACCGCCAAAGCGGTATCCAGCAGCACCTGACGGGCCTCCTTGGCCTTCTCCAGCATGTCTGCCGGGATCTCTTCATCGTGGAACTTGGCACCCAGCTCGCCGCCTTCCCAGATGATCGCCTTCATCTCAACCAGGTCAACCACGCCGAGGAAGCCGTCCTCGATGCCGATGGGCAGTTGCAGCGGCAGCGCCACAATGTCCAGCTTCTCCTTCAGCGTGTCGAAGGCACGGTAGAAATCGGCACCGGTGCGGTCCAGCTTGTTGATGAAGATCAGGCGCGGCACGTTGTAACGGTCGGCCAGGCGCCAGTTGGTCTCAGATTGCGGCTGCACGCCTGCCACGCCCTCGATGATGAAGATCGCGCCATCGAGCACGCGGAGCGAGCGGTTCACCTCGATGTTGAAATCGATATGGCCGGGCGTGTCGATAATGTTAATCGCGTGGTCTTTCCACTCGCAGGTCACGGCGGCGGAGGTGATGGTGATGCCGCGCTCACGCTCCTGGGCCATGTAATCGGTGGTGGTGTTGCCATCATGCACCTCACCAATCTTGTGAGACACACCGGTGTAATACAGAATACGCTCCGTGGTGGTGGTCTTGCCCGCGTCGATATGCGCGGTGATCCCGATATTGCGGATCTTATTCAGGTCAGTATCAGCCATCGATGCCTCCACGGGCGGATAAAATGTCAAACAGATACGGCGCCGCCTGGATCAGGCCGCGCTGTTCGCCCGGCTTTTGCGGCAGCGCGCGGCGTTTGGCAAGCCCGCGCAAGTCAGATTCGCCCCGCCCCGCGCGACGATTTTACGTTTTTCAAGCGCTTGATGCATGTTACATCTACCAGACCCTAAAGAATGAGGTGCTTGAATGGCCTTCGCCTGTACCCTTCCCGCCACCCCCACCGTGCAGCAGGACGATGAACACACACGGATCACCCGCTGGGATTTCGAGCCGGGTGCCGTCACCGGCTGGCACAGCCATGGCTGGCCTTATTACGTGGTGATGCTGACAGATGCGATGATGGAGGTGCATGACGGTACCGCTGTGCACAGCATTCCCCGCAAGGCGGGCGATTCCTATGTCCGCGATGCCGGAGTGCAGCATGATGTCCGCAATGGCGGCACAGCGCCCATGGCCTTCGTGGAGATTGAGATAAAGAAACTTTCCCCGGCCCTGGCCGCCCTGGAAACCTAAGCGCCCCGCGCCCTTATCCTGCTCATGAAATTCCGCCTCTTCCAGATTTTGCGGGCCAGGCCGTTTTTTACCATCTGCTACGGCATTGGGCTGGCGGCCTGGGTGGTTATGTTTCCACTGAAAAGCCCCGCCATCCGGGCCGTGGCGGCGTGGGATCTCGGCAGCCTGCTCTATCTGGCCGTCACGCTGACGATGTTCTTCCTCACCGAGAACAGAGACATCAGCCTGGACGCGAAATCCCATAAGGAAGGCGAATGGACGGTGTTCACCCTCACGCTGCTGGGTGCTGCGATGAGTTTCGCCTCATTGTTTCTGTTCTCCCACGCCGCCAGCCAGAAGGCGGATTTCACCGGTGCTTACCTCGCCTTCGTGGTGGTCACGCTCGCCCTTTCATGGGCGGTCACGCACCTCACCTTCGCCTACCGCTACGCGCATGAATATTACTCATACGATCTGGGCGGCGAAAAGGTTGATGGCGGCATTGAATTTCCGAAGGACGACCGACCGGATTACCTGGATTTCGTGTATTTCTCCTTCGTTCTGGGCATGACGTTTCAGGTTTCAGACTGCAACGTCACTTCCAAGAAACTGCGGCGCCTGGCCACGGCGCAAGGGCTGATCGGGTTTGTATTCAATACCGTTATATTGGCATTGTCAGTGAACATCGCGGCGGGGCTGCTGTAAGGATTATGGCAGCCACATTGACTGACCCGACGGCAGCCTGCAGGATTGCAAAAAGCTTCGGAGACCGCGCATGGACGAAACACGTCGTACATTTCTGAAGCTGGGCTCAGGCATTGCCACCGCAGCCGTGATGTCCAAGCGTGCCGTTGCCACACAGCCTGGCATCAACGTGCCTGCTGCTACGTTTGATGACAGCCCAGCCCTGCGGCTCGCCACATTTATCCCTGGTTCCGGCGGCGCATCGCGCGTTGGCGCGGTAACCGATGAGGGAATTATTATCGACCTTGGAAAAGCTGCGAAGCGCAACAATACGCAGCTTAACTTCAACCCGTCTGACATGGTCTCGCTCATCTCAGCCGGCCCAACGGCCATCGCGGCTTGCCGCCGTCTCGCAAGTTCAGGCACCGGCGAGAAACTTGAAAACGTAACGCTGCTCGCCCCCATCCCCAACCCCACCCGCAACGTATACGCCGTGGGCTGGAACTATCTGGAACATTTCAAGGAAAGCCTGACCGCGAAAAAATCCGCCGCCCCGCTTCCCAAACATCCTGTGTTTTTCACCAAAGACACGCACACCGTTAACGGCCCCTTCGCATCCCTGCCCTACGACCCGGCTGTCTCCACCAAGATAGACTGGGAAGGCGAACTCGCCGTCATCATTGGCAAGCGCGGTAAAAACATCGCCGAGGCTAACGCCCTGGCCTATGTGTTTGGCTTCACCGTTATCAATGACACCACTGCCCGCGATATGCAGATGGACCATGGCGGACAATGGTTCAAAGGCAAAATCCTCGATGGCCACGGCCCCATGGGCCCATGGATCGTCGCTTCTGACGATATCGACTACAACAACTTGAATCTTTCAACGCGCATTAACGGCGTTTTGAAACAACACATCAACACCAGCCAGATGTATTTCAAAATTCCCCGCATCATCGCGGAACTTTCTCTCGGCCTCACGCTTGAACCGGGTGACATTATCGCAACCGGCACGCCCTCTGGAATCGGTGCCGCACGCAACCCGCCTGAATTTTTAAAGCCGGGCGATGTCATGGAAACTGAAATCGACCGGATCGGCGTTATCCGAAACACGTTCAAGCTGGTGACGACATAGACCGCCGCTGGAGAAATCTCTCTCTAATTTTGCGGCTCGCCCTGCACCGGCTCAACACCTTGCGCGGCAATCAAATCCGTCGCCTGCCGTGTGGCTTCTTCGATAGCGGGCACATTCGTGCCCTTGGCCACCAGTGCCACACCCCAGGCGCCGTCGCGCTTGAACGGATAGCTGCCGAGGTCCAATTCTGGAAACCGCGCCTGAATCGCTGAAAGCCCCTCGGCAATGGCCCCTTCCATCACCCCCAGCCCGTAAACCGCGCGCATCTCAATACGCTCGCCGCGCGGCAGGCTGGGCTCCAGCGCCGTCATCATAGACTGCATAATCCGCGGCACCCCGGCCATCACATGCACATTGCCGATGGAAAAACCGGGCGCGATGGAAGCCTCGTTGCGAATGGGCACGGCCCCGCGCGGCATAGTGGCCATGCGCTGCCGGGCGGTGTTATAACGCTCGCCCATCTTCTCCTTCATCTCTCGGTCGGTTTCCTCATGCACCTCCCAAGGCACGCCAAACGCCGCGGCAATGCATTCGCTGGTAATATCGTCATGCGTCGGGCCGATGCCGCCAGTTGTAAAAAGCAAGTTATAGGAAGCGCGTAATTCATTAACTGCGTTTATGATTCGGTTTGGCACATCCGGCACCACCCGCACTTCCTGCAATTTAATCCCCAGCTCGCCCAAACGCCGGGCAATGAACTGTACATTCACGTCCTGGGTGCGGCCGGAGAGGATTTCGTTGCCGATAATGAGAATCGCGGCGCTAGGATTGCCTGGCTTTGTTTGGCGCGTGGCCGCCCCACCATCCCCACGCGCAATGCCAGCCTCATCTTGGGGCATCCCGGATTTATTGGTTTGGGCTGGCATCATAAAAAATCCCTCAGCATCGGAATCAATGGCCGGTCGGCGGCGGGCATGGGGTATTCAGCGAGGTCTTGCGGCGCCACCCAGGCGAGCTTCTGCCCCTCGCGCCCGCGCGGCTCGCCCTTCCAGCGGCGGCACAGAAACACCGGCATAAGCAGATGAAAATTCTCATACGCATGGGAGGCGAAAACGAATGGCGCGAAATCCTTGGGGTCGGTTTCCAGCCCCAGCTCCTCACGCAGCTCCCGCGCCAGCCCCACCTCGGGGGTTTCGCCGGCTTCCAGCTTGCCGCCGGGAAATTCCCACAAGCCGGCCATCTTTTTGCCTTCCGGCCGGCGGGCCAGCAGCACCCGGCCCTGGCCGTCGATAAGGGCTGCAGCCACCACCAGCAGCGTGGCGGCTTCCCGCGCGGGGCCGGTGGTTGTGGGGGCGTCGGCCTCGCGCGCCAGGGTGAAATGCTTCACCGGCAGCTTCTCGCCAGGGCGGCAGGAAAACACGCGGTGGCCCTTGCCGGTTTGTTCAAAACCCAGATGCCGCAGCACCGCCAGCGAGCCATCGTTATCCGCTGCTACCACCGCCTGGAGTTGCGCGATCGGCAGGCTGGCAAACGCCCATTCAGCCACGCGGCGCACGGCTTCCAGCGCATAGCCCTGGCGCCAATGCGCCCGGCCGATCCAGTAGCCCAGCTCAGCGGATTTACGGTCTTTGGAAAGTCTCAACCCCACGCAACCCACCAGCACACCGGTTTGGCTTTCCTCAATCGCGAATTGCTCGGCGCGGCCTGCCTCACGGTCGCGCGCGGCGGCCTCGATCCAGTTTTGCGCCTGGGTCTGTGGGTAGGGAAACGGCGCGTCGGGCACGCGGCGGCAGATATCCCAGTCGTTAATTAACCGATGAAACAAGGCCGTATCGTCCCCGTGCAGCGGGCGCAGGGTGAGGCGCGGCGTACGCAGCACCGGGCCAAGCGGGGCTGCAAGCGCGGGCATCAGCGAATCGAAGAGATCAGGCATACGGATTATACTGTACCGCGCTGTTGATCTTCCCGCCAGGACTAGGCAGCATATGGCGCATGAACGCCGAACCCGCGAATTTTACCGCCACCATGGACGCCATGGGCCAGAAGGCCCGCGCCGCCGCCGCTACATTGGCCAGGCTGCCAGCAGCCGCGCGGGATGCGGCCTTGCGCGAAGCCGCCGCCGCCCTGCGCCAAGCCGCGCCGGAAATTCTGGCTGCGAATGCACGCGACATGGCGCATTTTAAAGGCACACCCGCCTTTGGCGACAGGTTGCTGCTGAACCCGGCGCGGGTTGAGGCCATGGCGCGCGGGCTAGAAGAGGTGGCGGGTTTGCCCGACCCGCTTTCCCGCACCCTGGCGGAGTGGACGCGCCCGAACGGCTTGCGCATTTCCTGCATCGCCCAACCCATCGGCGTGCTGGGGATGATTTACGAAAGCCGCCCGAATGTGGGGGCGGATGCCTCTGCTATCGCCATCAAATCCGGCAATGCCATCATTCTGCGTGGTGGCTCGGAGAGTTTT
Organism: Pseudomonadota bacterium; assembly: GCA_021808055.1. Next base: position 7,616 of record JAKBCH010000034.1, read on the forward strand.
CATTCTGCCCAGGCCATCCAGAAGGCGATGGCCACCGGGCTGAAGGCGGCAGGGCTGCCGGAAGATGCCGTGCAGGTGCCCACCACCACGGACAGGCGGTTTGTCGCCGCCATGCTGAGTGCTGTGGGGCTGATCGACCTGATTATTCCGCGCGGCGGCAAGGGGCTGGTGGAACGGGTGCGGCATGAGGCGCGGGTGCCGGTGCTGGCCCATGCCGAAGGGCTGAACCACACTTACATCCACGAAGCCGCCAACCCTGAGATGGCGCGCAGCGTGCTGGCCAACGCCAAAATGCGCCGCCCCGGCGTTTGCGGCGCCACCGAAACCCTGCTGATTGACGCGGCCCTCGCCCCGGCCTTGCTGCCTTTGCTGGTGCAAGACCTCACAGCCCTGGGCTGTGCCTTCAAGGCCGATGAGCGCGCGCGCGGCATCTGCCCGGACCTGCCCGCCGCCACCGCCACTGATTTTCATACGGAATGGCAGGATGCGATGCTGAACATCGCATTGGTGGACGGGCCAGAAGCAGCCCTGGCGCATGTTCTGGCGCATGGCAGCGAGCATACCGAGGCGATCATCACCGAGGATGCCCAGGTGGCGGAAGCCTATCTCGCCGCCTGCCCCGCCGCGGTCACGCTGTGGAACGCTTCCACGCAATTTTGCGATGGCGGCGAGTTCGGGTTCGGCGCGGAAATCGGCATCGCCACCGGGCATATCCATGCGCGCGGGCCGATTGGCCCGGAACAGCTCACCACCTTCCGCTATGTGGTGCGCGGCAACGGCCAGGTGCGCCCCTGAAGGAGTCTCTTTTGCGCGCGGCCGCCCCGCCATCCCCGCGCGCGGCTTCGCAATACGGCCATCGGTACCGCCTGAAAATCGGGCTGCTCGGTGGCTCGTTCAATCCGGCGCATGAGGGGCATCTGCATGTGGCGCAACAGGCCATGCGGCATCTGGGGCTGAACCAGCTCTGGCTGATGGTCTCGCCCGGCAACCCGCTGAAACCCGCCGCCGGCATGGGCACAGTTGCTGAGCGCCTGGCCAGCGCCGGGCGAATCGCCGATGGGCGCAGGATCATCGCCACGGATATCGAGGCGCTGCTGGGTACACGCTTTACCCGCGACACCCTGCGCGCGCTCAAACGTCGTTTTCCGTGCGTGCAATTCGTGTGGCTGATGGGGGCGGATAACCTTATCCAGTTACCGCGCTGGGGGCGCTGGCTGGAGATTATGCGCGCCATGCCGATGCTGGTGGTGCCCCGCCCTGGGGCCACGCGCCAGGCGCTGGCGGGCCAAGCGGCAAAACGCCACGGCAAATATCGCCTTCCGGCGCGGGCTGGGCTATGTCTGGCCGCGAGAGCGGCACCAGCCTGGATTCTTCTGCCCGTGCGGGAGAATGCGACTTCCGCCACAGAACTACGCCGCAGGATTTTAGAAGGAACACGGCCATAACGCGCACGCCCACCCGCACCCCGGCCAGCCGGGGCGCCAAGCCCGCCGCCCCCCGCAAACGCGCGGCCAAACCGGCCGCGGAAACCGTTGCCGCCATGCCTGGCACGCCGCGCAAGAAGGCCGCCATCGCGGGGCCAAAGAAACGCGCCGCCCCCAAGCCGCCGCCGGAATTTCTGGACCGGTTGCAGGAAGTGATTGTCGCCACGCTGGAGGATGACAAGGCCGAGGATATCGTGACACTCGACCTCGCCGGACGCGCCAGCTTCGCTGACCGCATGATCATCGCCACCGGCCTCGCTGACCGGCAGATTGCCGCGATGGCCACACATCTGCACGAAAAACTGCACGAGGCGGGGTTTCGCAAGCCGCTTACCGAGGGTGCCACCGGCACGGACTGGGTGCTGATCGACGCCGGGGACATCATTGTGCATCTGTTCAAACCGGAAGCGCGCATGCTTTACGGGCTGGAGAAGATGTGGGGCGCGGAACTGGACGAGGCGGACAGCGAAATTTGAGGCTGCTCGCCATCGGCAAGGCACCCGCCAAAGCGCCGGAGATGGAGCTGTTCAACCGCTATGCCAAGCGCATCCGCCCGACGCTTTCGCTGCTGGAATTCGCCGATGGGCAGGGTGCTGCCACCGAGATTAAGCGCCGTGAGGGCGAGGCGATTTTGGCGGCGTTGAAGCCGGATGAATTGTTGATCGCGATGGATATGGAGGGTGCTACCCCCGATTCGCCAGGGCTGGCGCGGCTGCTGGGCACCTGGCTGGAACGCAGCCGCAAACTGGCTTTCGTCATCGGCGGGGCGGAAGGGCTGGATGCGCCGGTGCTGGCCCGCGCCGGGGCGAAACTCTCGCTGGGCACGCTCACCTGGCCGCATATGCTGGTGCGGCCCATGCTGGCGGAACAAATCTACCGCGCGCAATCGATTCTGGCCGGGCACCCCTACCACCGGGCAGGGCGGCCCTGATGCTGACGCCATGGCCAAAGCATTCCGCTGCGCTTAAAACCTTGGCGCACAGGCTAAACCCTAAGGACCAAAATGCCCAAGAAACCCGTGATGCTGGTGATTCTCGACGGCTTTGGCTGGAGCGAGCAGACCCAGGACAACGCCGTGGCCTTGGCGCGCAAGCCGAATTTCGACAGATTATGGGCGGCGTGCCCCCATGCGTTTCTGCGCACATCCGGCAAGGTTGTTGGCCTGCCTGCCGGGCAAATGGGTAATTCAGAGGTCGGACATCTGAACATCGGTGCCGGGCGGGTGGTAACGCAGGATTTGCCGCGAATCGAAGCCGCCATCGCGGATGGCTCGCTGGCCAAAAACGAGACCATCCAGGGTTTCATCGCGGCGCTAAAGGCATCCGGCGGCAGCGCGCATTTGCTGGGGCTGGTTTCCCCCGGCGGCGTGCATTCCCACCAGGATAACGCGGTGGCGCTGGCGAACATTTTGCACGAGGCGGGCGTGCCCGTTATCGCCCATGGCTGGATGGACGGGCGCGACACCCCGCCCCAGGCCGGCCTGGGCTATATGAAGAAATATCTGGCTGATCTGGGCGATACCGCGAAGCTCGGCACGCTGGTGGGGCGCTATTATGCCCTTGATCGCGACAAACGCTGGGAGCGGGTAAGACAAGCCTATGAGTTGCTGGTGGATGGCAAGGGCGAGCATTTTTCTTCCGCCGAAGCGGCGATTGAGGCCAGCTACGCCGCCGGGATAACAGATGAGTTCATAAAGCCCGCCATGATCGGCGATTACGCGGGGGTGAAAGACGGAGACGGCGTCATCTGCGCCAATTTCCGGGCTGACCGTGTGCGCGAAATCCTTACCGCCTTGCTGGACCCCGCCTTTAGCGGCTTCACGGCGCGGCAGCCGAAGCTGGCGGGGGCGGTGGGCATGACAGCGTATTCCGAAGCTCTGGCACCGTTCATGCAATCTGTGTTTCCGCAGCAGCATATGAACGATCTGCTGGGCGGGGTGGTTTCAGCCCGTGGGCTGCGGCAATTGCGGATGGCGGAGACAGAAAAATATCCGCATGTGACGTATTTTTTCAATGGCGGGGAAGAAACGCCGTTCAAGAATGAGGACCGGATTATGGTGCCCTCACCCAAAGTCGCCACCTATGATTTGCAGCCGGAAATGTCCGCCCCGGCGCTGACCGAAAAAGCCGTGGCGGCCATTAATAGCGGCACATACGACATGATTGTGCTGAACTTCGCCAACCCGGATATGGTGGGCCATACCGGCTCTCTGCCTGCCGCGATTACCGCGGTGGAAGCTGTGGATGCCGGGTTGGGGAAAATATGGGACGCTGTGCAGGCAAAGGGCGGTGCCATTCTGGTCACCGCCGACCATGGCAATTGCGAGATGATGCGCGACCCCGAAACCGGCGGGCCGCACACCGCGCACACCACCAATCCGGTGCCGGTTTTCATTGCCGGTGGGCCGGAAGGCATCACACTGCATGACGGCGTGTTGGCTGACCTGGCGCCGACAATATTGAAGCTGATGCACCAGCCCCAACCCGCCGCGATGACCGGCAAACCGTTGTTTGACTGAGTGAAGCCCGCGCGGCGTTTGCATCAGGCGGCCCTCGCCGCTTTTTGGCTGGGCATGGCGAGCATCCCACCTGCCCTGGCCGCGCCGGAGAAAAACGATGCCGCCAGCCTGAAAGCCCGCCGCGAGGCCGCCCTGAAGGAGATCGCGGCGCACCAGGCCGCCGCGAAAGCCGCCGCCGCGCACCAAAAAACCGTTGCCGCCAAGGCCACAGCGCTGGCGAAACAACAGGCGCAGACCGCCGCCAGCTTGCGCGGGCTGGAGGACCAGACCTCGCAAGATGCAGCCACACTTGCACAGCTTATGGCGCAGCAGAACGACGATGCCGGGCAACTGAACCAGGCCGAGTCGGCACTGAAAAAACTACTGCCGGTGATCCAAAGGCTTTCTTCTGCGCCGGCGGCGACATTGCTCGCCGCACCTTTATCGCCCACGGATGCGGTGCGCGGCATCGCCATCATGCAGGGCATGGCGGCGGAGGTGGCCAGCCAGGCCAATGACGTGAAAGCCGAAACCACGAAACTGGCCACCGCGATCAACCAGGCGCAGGAGGCGCGGCTGCGGCTGGAGGCCGCCGTTGCGGCGCAGGGGGCGGCAGAGGCGCAGCTTTCCGCCGACATCAGACACGCCCAGGCTGCCGAACAGGAAGATGCCGACCAGGCGGTGGCGCAAGCCGCGGCCGCGGCCAAGGCCAGGCACGAGCTTTCAAGCCTGGATGAAGCCATAGCGCGGCTGGTGCCAAAAGCCCCGCCGCAGGCAAGGCTGGTTAACATTCCGGCAGGCGGAGCTGGCGCGCCGGTGGCGGGGCATGTGGTGCAGGCTTATGGCGCGCAAACCGTGGCGGGGGCTTCCACCGGCATTACCTATGCCACCGCGCCGGGCGGGCGCGTGACCAGCCCTTGCCGCGGCACCATCATGTATGCCGGGCCGCTGCCAAGCTATGGCAATGTCGTCATCGCAGATTGCGGCGGCGGGCTTTCCGCCGTGCTGGCGGGCATCAACCGGCTTGATGTAACGCAAGGCCAGCGCGTACTGCACGGTCAGCCTCTGGGCATCATGCAAGCTTTCGATCCAAACCGCCCCGCGCACCAACCGCATCTCTATGTGGAATTGCGCCGCAACGGCTTGCCGGTGGACCCGACATCATGGTTGGCCGCCAGGCACTCTGGATAATCCTGCCCGGATGCTATCTAATAAGGCCAGGGCATCGCGCCCGGCATTTAAGGGGAAGTAGTCTATGCGGTTGCGCAGCGGTTTCATGCTCGGCGGAATTTTTGTGGCGGGGTTGGGTGCCGGTTCCCTCACGCAGCCATTGTCATGGGCGTTTGGACAGGCCTCGCCAAGTGACAGCACCTATCAGCAACTTTCCCTGTTCAGCGATATTTTCTCGCAAATCAAACAGAATTACGTGATCAACCCGCCGACGGACAAGCTGATCTATGACGCCGCCAATGGGATGCTTACAGGGCTGGATCCGCATTCAAGTTACATGAACGCGCGGCAATATGCCGATATGCAGGTGCAAACCTCCGGCGAATTTGGCGGGCTGGGGCTGGAAGTAACCGAAGCAGGCGGGTTGCTGAAAGTAATCTCCCCGATCGACGGCACGCCGGGTGCGAGGGCAGGAATCAAGCCGGGCGATATCATCGTTGAGATCGACGGGCATGATACCGATGGGCTTTCGCTCGACGATGCGGTTTCCAAAATGCGCGGGCCGGCCGGAACCCAGATTACACTCACCCTGAAGCGCAATGGCATCAACACCCCCGTACATGTGACGATGACGCGTGAAAAAATCCATATCCAGGATGTGAAATCCAGGCTGCTCAGCAGCAGCGCCGGGCCAGTCGGCTATATCCGGCTGGATAGTTTTGATGAAAATGCCGACCCGCATATCCGCGCTGCCGTGCGCAGCCTTAATGCGCAGGCGCATGGCAAAATCCACGGTTATATTCTGGATTTGCGCGACAACCCCGGCGGGCTGCTGGACCAGGCCGTGGCGGTGAGCGATGATTTCCTGACCAGCGGCGAGATTGTTTCCACCCATGGCCGCCATCCGGAGGATGACCAGGTTTGGTATGCGCAGGATAATGACATTCTGAACGGCGCGCCGATGGTGGTGCTGACCAATGCCGGCACGGCCTCAGCCGCCGAGATTGTAACCGCGGCCTTGCAGCAGAACCGCCGCGCGCTGGTGCTGGGCACCAAAACCTTTGGCAAAGGCTCCGTGCAGACCATCATCCCCATCGACAATGAAGGCGCGCTGCGGCTGACCACGGCGCTGTATTTCACGCCGTCTGGCAAATCGATTCAGGATTATGGCGTGACACCGAATGTTCATGTGGCCGACACCGCGACGCCGCAAGACGCGTTTTCGCAACTGCGCGAGACGGATTTGCTGAACGCCTTCACCAACCCGACGCAGCAGAAGACGCCGCCCTTGCCGCCCGCTTTGCCCTTGCCGCCAGTGGCCGCCAGCATACCTGACAAACCGCCCGCCAACTGGCCCGCATTTGACCCCGCCAAGCCCTCCACGGATTTCCAACTCCAGATGGCGCTGAAGCTGATCGCGGATATGAAGGCTTCCTCCGTCACGACAGCGGCGAATTAGGAGCACCGGCGCGCCATGGCAAACCACGAATCCCTGCCCTACCGGCTGAATGTCGGCGCGGTGCTGTTCTCCAAGGATGGGCTGGTGTTCGTGGGCCGGCGCAAAGGCTTTCCTGATGCGTGGCAATTGCCACAGGGCGGTGTTGATCAAGGCGAGAACATCCGCCTTGCCGTTTTGCGTGAGTTAAAAGAGGAAATCGGCACCGATAAGGCGGAGATTATTGCCGAACACCCTGATTGGCTGTTTTACGACCTGCCGCCGCATCTGGTGGGCGTGGCGTGGAATGGGAAATATCGTGGGCAGCGGCAGAGATGGTTCGCGCTACGCTTCACCGGCGAGGATACCGATATAAACCTGCATGCCGACGCGCACCCTGAATTTGAGGACTGGAAATGGGCGCGGCTGGATGAGCTGCCGCATCTTGCAGTCGCGTTCAAACGAGACATCTATGAGAAGCTGGCGCGGGAATTCGCGCCATACGCGTAATTTTCGGAATTGCGTGTGCCTGACAAAAAGGGATCGCAGACCATGATGAGACTGACCGCTGCTGACGGACACAAGTTTCAAGCCTTCGAAGCCGGGAATGTGAACGCCCCTCGCGGCCTGCTGGTTGTGCAGGAGATTTTTGGTGTGAACCCGCATATCCGCGAGGTTGCCGAACGCCTGGCCGGATACGGCTACCGCGTGCTGGCCCCTGCCCTTTTCGACCGTGTGGAACCAGGCATGGAGCTGGATTATTCAGAAGCAGGGATTAAAGCCGGGCTGGAAGCGCGGGCGAAAATTCCAGAGGACAAAACGCTGCTGGATTTGGGGGCCACCGCCGCGGCTTTTTCCGGCAAACCGGTGGGAATTATTGGCTATTGCTGGGGCGGCACGCTGGCCTGGGCCGGTGCAACGCAGACCAAGCATTTCAAGGCGGCAAGCTGCTGGTATGGCGCGGGCATTGCCACAGCGAAGGCCGCCAAGCCCAACTGCCCGGTGCAGATGCATTTCGGCACCGAGGATCACAGCATTCCGCTGAGCGATGTGGACGCAATTAAGGCGGCACAGCCGGGCGTAGAGGTGTTTGTGTATGAAGGCGCGCAACACGGCTTTGGCTGTGCGGCTCGGCCCAGCTACAGCGCCAAGGATTGGGAGCTGGCGGAGCTGCGTTCACTGGCGTTTTTTGCCGAGCATCTGCGCTGACCACGATGCGGGCCGGTTTGACATAAGCCGCCACGATGACATGAATTGAGCAAGCTCGTGAAGGATCAGCATCATGGATATCCTCTCCGACCCCAAGCGCCCGCACCGCAAAACGCTGCCACCCATTTCGCCGATTGAGCGGCCCAAGGGCTGCGACACGATTGGGCTGGTTTTGCAAGGCGGCGGCGCATTGGGGGCTTATCAGGCGGGCGTGTATCAGGCGCTGCATGAAGCTGGGCTGGAGCCGGACTGGGTGGCTGGCGTTTCCATAGGTGCGGTGAACGCCGCCATCATCGCCGGCAACAAACCTGAGCACCGGCTGGAACGGCTGGAAAAATTCTGGACGGATATTACCGCGCGAGACCCGTTCACGACCTGGTTTGAGGGCGATGACGCCCGCAAGCTGCGCAACGGGCTTTCGGCCATGAACGGCATGATGTTCGGCCAGCCTGGGTTTTTCAAACCCGTGCCTTTCGGGGGCTTTCTGGCACCGCGCGGCGCGCGCTTTGCCACCGCGATGTATGATACCATCCCCTTGCATCACACCCTTGAAATGCTGGTTGATTTCAACCTGATCAACGAAGGACAAATTCGCCTCGCGGTAGGGGCAGTGAATGTCGAGACCGCGAATTTCGTCTATTTTGACAATGCCGAGCGCGAGATCGAGCCCGAGCATATCATGGCTTCCGGTGCGCTGCCGCCCGGCCTGCCGATGATCCGTATCGACCAGGACCATTACTGGGATGGCGGGCTGGTTTCCAACACGCCGCTGCAACATCTGCTGGATCATATCGGCTCCAAAAACCTGTTGGCTTTTCAGGTTGATTTATTTTCCGCCCAGGGCAAAATTCCGCGCGACATGCCCGAGGTTCTGGCCCGGCAGAAAGATATTCAATATTCCTCGCGCACCCGCACCACCACCGATCATTTTTTGGAAACCCACCGGCTGAAGCAGGCATTGCGCGACGCGCTTGAAAAAATTCCCGCGGCCCAACTGAGCGATGAGCAGCGGGCGGCGAAAGAAGAGCTGAAACATTTGCCCGAGATCAATATCATGCAGTTGATCTATAAGCAGAAAGCCTATGAGGGCGATGCCAAGGATTACGAGTTCAGCCGCATTTCCATGAAAGAGCATTGGCGCTCTGGCTATTACGACACCCGCAACACGCTGAACCACAAGAACTGGCTGCAATTTCACGGCACGCCGGGAATCCGCTCGTTCGACCTGCACCGCAAAGACAAATGACCCCCCTTGCCTGCGCCCGGCGCGGCGTGGCAACCAGAATGCCTGGTGCGTTAAGGAGTCCGCGTCGTTGAGCGATCTGTTCGAGAATATCCCCGCCAAGGACAGCTACGGTGCCAAGGATATCGAGGTTCTGGAAGGGCTGGAGCCGGTGCGCCGCCGCCCTGGCATGTATATCGGCGGCACGGATGAGAACGCCCTGCACCATCTGGCCGCCGAGATTCTCGACAATTCCATGGATGAAGCCGTGGCCGGGCATGCCAGCACCATTGAGATGTGGCTGGGTGCAGGCAACCAGCTTACCGTGCGCGATAATGGGCGCGGCATTCCGGTGGACCCGCATCCGAAATTCAAAGATAAATCCGCGCTGGAGGTGATTTTCACCACGCTGCATTCCGGCGGCAAATTCTCCGGCAAGGCTTATGCCACCTCGGGCGGGTTGCATGGCGTGGGGTCATCGGTGGTGAACGCGCTCTCCTCCAGCTTTACCGCCGAGGTGGCGAAGGACCGGAAGCTCTACCGGCAGAGTTATGTGCGCGGCCAACCGCAAACCAGGCTGGAAGAGGTGGGAGCGGCCCAGAACCGGCGCGGCACCACCATAAGTTTCGTGCCGGATACTGAGATTTTCGGGCCGCTGAAATTTTCGCCCGCCAGGCTGTTCAAGCTTTGCCGCAGCAAGGCGTATCTGTTCCGGGGTGTGAAAATCCGCTGGGTGTGCAATGCCAGCCTGCTGAAAGCCGAGTCGGATGTGCCCGCCGAGGCGGAGCTGCACTTCCCCGGCGGCTTGCGCGATTCGTTGGCGGCGGAATTGGATGGGGCCGCCTTGGTGCTGCCAGAGATATGGTCCGGCGAAGCGAAATTCGCCGCCATCAACGGCCAGGACCAGGGCAAGCTGGAATGGGCTTTTGCCTGGGTGGAACAAGGTGAAGGCACCATAGACACATATTGCAACACCGTGCCCACGCCTTTGGGCGGCACACATGAGGCGGGAATGCGCAGCGCGCTGCTGAAAGGGCTGCGGAGCTGGGCGGAGACGCGTGGCAACAAGCGCGGTGCGGCGATTATAGCGGACGACGTGCTGGGAGGCTTACGCGCCAAGCTCTCGCTGTTCATCCGTGACCCGCATTTCCAGGGCCAGACCAAGGAAAAACTCACAACACAGGAAGCCGGGCGGCTGACCGAAACCTCCCTGCGCGACCGCTTCGACCATTTTCTGGCGGGCGACCCGGCCAACGCGGATAATCTGCTGGCTTATGTGGTGGACCGTGCGGAAGAGCGCATCCGCCGCAAGGAACAGAAAGACACGCCGCGTAAATCCGCCACGCGGCGTTTGCGCCTGCCCGGCAAGCTGGCTGACTGCGCCACGGAAAGTGCCGATGGCACCGAGATTTTTCTGGTGGAGGGCGATTCGGCTGGCGGCTCCGCCAAGCAGGCGCGCAACCGCAATACCCAGGCGATTCTGCCGCTGAAGGGCAAGATTTTGAACGTCGCTTCAGCTTCCGTGGAGAAGCTGAAGCAGAACCAGGAATTGAAAGACCTGATTGAGGCGCTGGGCTGCGGCACAGGCAACAGCTTCAACCGTGCGAATCTACGCTATGAGCGCATCATCATCATGACCGACGCGGATGTGGACGGCGCGCACATCGCCTCCTTGTTGATGACGTTTTTTTACCGCGAGCTGCCGGAACTTATCCGGCATGGGCATGTCTATCTGGCACAGCCACCGCTCTATCGCCTGACGCAAGGGGCCAAGAGCGTTTATGCGATGGATGACGCCGCACGCGAGAAAATTGTGAAAACCTTCAAGGCCGGGGCAAAGGTAGAGATCAGCCGCTTTAAAGGGCTTGGGGAAATGCCGCCTGCCGTGCTGAAAGAAACCACAATGGACCCGGCAAAGCGCACGCTGCTACGGATTATGGCTGCACCAGAGGCAAGGGCGGAAACCGCTAATCTGGTGGATAGCCTGATGGGCAAGCGCCCGGAGCTGCGGTTTCAATTCATCCAGGAAAACGCAGGCAAGGTTGAGGAGCTTGATATTTAAAAAAGAAAAGGCCCTGATGTGTGTCAGGGCCTTTTTTCGAGCGGGACCTAAAGGGTTACACCATCTTCTTCAAAGACGGAGAGGCTTTAAAGCGCACGGTCTTGCCGGCCTTCACTTTAATTTCTTCGCCGGTGCGCGGGTTAACACCCTTGCGGGCCTTGGTTTTGCGAACGGTGAAGGTGCCGAAGCTCGGCAGGGTAAACTTGCCGTTCTTCTTCATTTCCTTAACGATCGCCTCAATCAGGTCGCTCGCGGCGCGGTTGGCGGCAACACCGGTGATTTCCGCGGAACCCTGGATAATCTCAGCAATAAACGCTTTTGACATTTCTAAAGCCTCTTCCTATTAGCTCGGCCTGGCCTGATTTAACCTTTTGGCCGAAGATTCCTCTGCTCAAACCTCTGGATTTTATTATTCCGCAGGCTGGATGCTAAATGTCTAGCCTTGGCCTGCAAAAAAAACCAGCCTTCATGGGCTGGAATGAAAAGGTTTTTTCGGGAAAATCAATATTCACAATGCGCCGGTGCCGAAAGAGCTTAGGGATTTTGGCTCTCAAACTATTGTGAAGAGGGAAAATGGTGCCCAGAGCCGGAATCGAACCAGCGACACTGCGATTTTCAGTCGCATGCTCTACCAACTGAGCTATCTGGGCCCTTGGTCGGGGCTGCCTAAAGCATTAGCCAACCCGTTGCAAGCTCGCTG
>JAKBCH010000133.1 GCA_021808055.1 Pseudomonadota bacterium
CCCTTTGCGTGCATAGCATGGTGGCACAAGCGCTGGCAAACCTCACCCGCCTGGCACCCAGAGGACGAGGCTGGGGCGGGAAAGCACCAGCCCGTCACGCTGTTTCAGTCCGGCCCCGATGGGCAGCGCGATGAGCGATTGCTTGATGAACAGCGCCAGCACCAACGGGTATGCCGAAAGCCGCAGCGCGAATATGCCGCCGCGCGCAAACGCGTAAAACCCCGCTGCCTCGAACACCATGCCAAAGAGTTGCGGGTCATCGATCGCCACACGGTTGGGCATCCAGATTGCCAGCCAAAGTAAGAACAGCATGGCTGTGAACTGTGCGGCGTAATGGTGGGTGGTGAAAAGCCGGACCAGCGCGCCGGCAGCACCGCCCAGAGCTAATAATGACAACACGGCCACGCTGCGCCCGGCGAAAAGCGGGTCAACGCCTAACGCGGCGAGGCAGCCCAGCAGATGAAAGGATAGGAACGGGTAATTGGTGGCGTCAAGCCCCGGTGCCGTGTTGTAAAGCGGCAGATCATGCTCTGCCATCATGGCGCGCATCACATTCCAGCCTTCGTCCGAATCCAACTGCACCGGTGCCAAGGCGCGCCAGAGCAAGGGCAGGCAAAACAGAAGCTTTAACAAGCCAGAAGGAAGACCGGGCGTTTCCACTGCGATGAGCTGGGAATTCGTGACACTGATGCCATCATATGGGGCAAAGCCAAGTCTGCCTAGGCTCTCAGCCCTGCAGGCGTAAGGCTATTGCCTCTTCGAGAGGCACCGCGTCCTGCGTACACGCAAGCCTGAGTTCTACAAAGAAGGGAAACATCATCGAGGAAACAGTGACGACTTGGATTAGAGCTGGATAGGCCAGCGATGCTGGTGCCGTTCGTATAATCACACACCAAGCAGCAATTAGAAGCGCACTAATAGCAATGGTCGTAATTCGGAAACCGACCAACGGCTGGACGTCTGTCACCCCTCGGATGAAGCAAACCAGCGGCAACGCTACCACCCAGTCTAAGATGTAATGAAAGCCGAAGCCAATCGTGGTTACAAAAGTCACAAGAACATAAAATACCCCGAGCGCTCTATGCCAGAGCGGGGATCGACGCAGAGCTAGAAAACACATGATTGCCCACGCCGCATGCATGGATGGCATTGCGTTTCGTGGCGAGGCTCCGCCGTCCGGAAAAAGGATTGGGTGCGCGGGAACGAATAACGGGTTTGGCATTTGCCCTGGAAACAAACCCTTAAAATAAATCCACGGACCCACAGCCGGTAGAATGTAGTAAAGCCCATATCCAAGAAGGGCGCTCACGGTGAACTGGATAAACAAATTATCTCTTATGGACCATTTCGAATGTACCATTTGAGAACTAGCTGCCATGATAACCATTAACGGCAAATTGGCATAGACGAATATACAAAAGCCCTCAAAACGCGATGCGCAGGCGTTTAGCATTTCGACGAAATATCTTGGATGAATGCCGGTAGCAAACTCTATCCGGTACAAAACCGGGTCGTATACCACGGGAGAGGCCTGGCTTAATACCATAAGGGGGGGCAAGAACCGAACTGCCGCCTAAAATGGCGATGACGATACCTAACGAATGAAGGCAAGTCTTAGACTTCGCGTAAGGACGAAAAAAAAGCTGCGGTTCGAGAGAAAAACCACGAGCAATAATATCACTAACCATACGAGCGACTGCATCTCAAATCCATTTGCTTCTAGCTCGAATTGCCTACTCATCATGACTTATTACTGCCAGCCAAATTTGAGCAAGATATTTTACGGGAGTCGTTTCAAAATCGCCGCACATCAAAAAAGCGGCCCGGACAATGCCGGGCCACCGCGAAGCTGGACGGCGGCGGACATGCGGCTATGATCTGGCAAAACAAGGAGGAGCACGAAGATGAGAACAATCTACAGCGCCGACCATTTGCTGCACCAAAGCCCGGGCGAGTTGATCTATGGGGAATTTGTACCCGCCTTTGAGAAGCCGGAGCGCGCCGAGCTGGTGCTAAGCCGCGTGCGCGAGGTGAGGCTGGGCGAGGTGATTGCGCCTGAGATGTTCCCGCTGGAGACTATCACCCGCATCCATGCGCCAGGGCTGGTGGCATTGCTGCAAACCGCGCACCAGGAATGGCTGGGCCTGGGCCGCAGCGGCGCGGCCTACCCCTATAGCTGGCCGACACGGGGAACCCGCACGGACAGGGTGCCGCAGAATCTGGATGGCCGCCTCGGCTTTTACAGCTTCGATTGCGGCACGCCGATTACCGCCACCACCTGGCAGGCGGTGAAAGCCTCGGCGGATGTGGCCCTCACCGGCGCGAAGCGGCTCAACGCCGGGGAGGAAGCGGTGTTCTCGCTCTGCCGCCCGCCGGGCCACCATGCGGGCTCAGACCATTATGGCGGCTATTGCTTCCTCAACAACGCGGCCATCGCGGCGCAAAAGCTGCTTGATGACGGCGCCAGGCGCGTCGCCATCCTCGATATCGATTACCACCATGGCAACGGCACCCAGCAGATTTTCTACGGCCGCGACGATGTGCTGTTTGTTTCGCTCCATGGCCACCCGGACCAGGAATACCCCTATATGCTCGGCTTTGAGGATGAGCCGGGCACAGGGCAAGGCGAGGGGTTCAACCTGAATTTGCCGCTGCCATGGGGAACGCAATGGCCTGCTTACGAAGCCGCCCTTACCGCCGGGCTGGACCGCATCCGGGCTTACGCGCCAGAGGCCGTCGTTGTGTCACTCGGTGTTGACACATTCAAGGATGACCCGATCTCCCAGTTCAAACTCGACCACGAACATTTCACCCGGATGGGGGAGATGATCCGCACCCTGGGCAAGCCAACGCTTTTCGTGATGGAAGGTGGCTATGCCGTGGCCGAAATCGGCATCAACGCGGTGAACGTGCTCACCGGGTTCGAGGGCAAATAAAAAAACGGCCCGGACGATGCCGGGCCGCCGCAAGTTTGGAAAATTGTGGTTCTTGGAGCCGCGCTTAACCTAGAGGATTCAGCTTTTCGCTGAACGCTCTAATTTTATGTTTGAGCGAGCAATCTCATGCATTTATCTTGACGTCGCCGCGTCAATCTAAATGCATAGTGCTCTAAAAAATCAGATGGCAATTCAGAATTCAGGTGCGCTCACCATGCGAGCGCACCTGAAGCCATCGCGCTCTAAGCGGCGAACTGGTTCATGGTGTTCGCCACACCACCGGCCTTCAACGCCGCCTCGCCCGCGAAATACTCCTTATGGGCGTCGCCGATATCCGAGCCCGCCATGTTCTGATGCTTTGCGCAGGCAATGCCCTCACGGATTTCCTTGCGCTGCACGCCCGTCACATAGCCCAGCATACCCATCTCGCCGAAATAATCCCTGGTCAGATTATCTGTAGAGAGTGCCGCGGTATGGTAGGTTGGCAAGGTGATGAGATGGTGGAAAACACCGGCACGAAGTGCAGAGTCGCGCTGGAAGGTACGTATCTTCTCATCGGCCAGCTGGCCCAGCGGGGTCCCGTCATACTCCACGCTCATCAGGCGGGCGCGGTCATAGGTGGACACATCCTGGCCCTGCGCCTTCATTGCATCGAACACCTGCTGGCGGAAATTCAGTGTCCAGTTGAAGGACGGCGAATTGTTGTAGGCCAGCTTGGCGTTGGGCCAGACCTCGCGAATGCGATCGACCATCGAGGCGACCTGTTCGATATGCGGCTTCTCGGTCTCGATCCAGAGCAGGTCAGCACCGTTGTTGAGCGCGTTGATGCAATCCAGCACGCAAC
>JAKBCH010000005.1 GCA_021808055.1 Pseudomonadota bacterium
TGCGCGTGTGCGGATTAGCCATTTGGGCGCGCCGGTGGTTAAAGCCGGATGACGCCGGATAGATGTTTGCAACTGATCGCGCAGACCTGTTCAAATTCTACTTGCAACGGGAGAGCCGTCCATAGATATAGAAGGTAGCGTCCGAGATCCCATGCCGCCGGCAAATATCCGCCGTCCTGGAACCAGCCTCCTGCTCCTTCAAAATCCCAATAATCTGCTCTTCCGTGAACCTGCTGCCCTTCATAAGCCCGTCTCCTTGAGACAGACTCTACCTCAAAACGGATACATTCCAGGGGAGCACCTCATGCGCCGCCCGCCGGTGACGCCGCTGGCGCTGCCGGTGCGCGATATTCGGGTAATGTATGCGCTGCCGCCCCGCCATTACGCGGCCTTCTCAGCAAGCCAAATTCCCCATGCGCACGAATTTTTTGCGCCAATCAGTGCGCTCATCGGGCCTGAGGGCTGGCAGCACCCGCATTTGCGCGCATTTATCGCAAGAACATCAACGCGCGCGAATTTCTTTGACTATCCGGGGGTGTCGGCGGCCTGAACGCCGCCCCTTTTTTAAGCCGCCTCGGCCGGCATTTTACCGTCGGCAAGGGCTTTGGCGAGGGAGGTGCCGTCCAGCTCGTGGGCCATGGCCTCACGGGCGCGGTGCATCACTTTACGAATCTCGCAGGCTTGTTCGTCCTGGCATTCATCGCAGCGGCGGTAGTAATTGACAGAGACACAAGCAAGTGGGGCCAGCGCGCCATCCATGATGCGAATAACCTGGCCAAATGTGATGAGGTCTGCTGGTTTGGCCAGGGCGTAGCCGCCGCCCCTGCCCCGGCGGGAGCGCACGAGGCCGTTCCGGTTGAGTTCCAGCAGGATCGCTTCCAGGAATTTCTTTGGCAGGTTTTCGCGCTCGGCGATGTCTGAGACAAGGAGAAGCGTGTCGCTATTCCCCCTTGCCAGGGCCATCAAGGCATGAAGGGCGTATTTGCACTTTTGGGACAGCATGGATGGCTCCTCGCAACGCGACTCTGCCTTAATTCTCTATAACATTGAAGGGGAATGGAGAATACACCCCTCAACGCCTCCCGTTTGCCCTAAACGCATAACACCGCCCAAGGACGGTGTTATAGAGCATTTAGCCTTGGCGGGTTTTATATTCAGGCGGCGGCTTGGCGTTGCAGGCGGGCGCGAACGGCTTCGGGGATCTGTCTGACGGACTTCGCACGTGGCAAGTCCATCTCCTGAATAGCGGCGCCATCGGGGTGGGTATTCCAGTTGTCGAAATTCATGCGATCCGCATTATCGACAAAAGTTTCCGAGGCGACGCCTTCAGCCAATACCAGCGCATGGCTGCTAAGCTCGACGTGATAATAGGTGAAAAATTCCGGCATGACCGTTTCGCGGGTGATGCTTGCGCCATTCACCAGGGCGCCTGCGTTGATCAACACGCCGTCGATCAACACGGCGTGCTCGGGTGACAGTAAGAGGTCCCGCGTTGGGATGCCCTGAGATAATGCACCGGCTGAGATGCGAACCGGATAGCCGCGCAGTTTATCGGCAAAGCGCGCCGCCATTTTCCGCACCCCCATCCAGCGCACCGGCTCGGCGGCGCCAGCGGCCGTGAGAACCAAATCGCCCGGTTGCAGCGTCTCGACCAGGCGCAAGCCATGCGGCGTGGAGATTAACGTGCCTTCCAGGAAGCACATCGGATTGTTGTTGGCACTGTCATAGGGTGTGATGATATTAGCGCCAGAACCGGTGAGCGGGTTAGCCGTGATGGTGGTGCTGGCGTAGGATATATATCCCATCTCGAACCCGCCCGATGCGGTGGACGCAAGAACGGAATCATAGCCACCAGATATGTTGACCGAAACGTAATAGGTGTTTTGGGAGGTGACCTGAGTTGAGGAGAGTTGCTTGCCGCCGACGGTGGTTACAAGATATGTGTTGTTGTTATTGGTGACCACCTGAACGGTAGCCGCAAGTACCCCGGCTTTGTAGAACTGAAGCTCGTTAGGGCTGTTCATCGAGCCCCAGAGCAGGCCAAAATATTGCTCGGTTTGGTTGAAGGCAAAGTTGACATTGGAACCGGCTTGCGCTGCGATAAAATCATTGGTGATTGAGGCGCTGGCGGTGTTGTTGCTGGTGGGCGATGGCGCATAAGGGCCGCCGCTATAGCCTTGATATACGCCGGACGGGGTGGTGCCGGTGGTGAAGCTGATGGTACCCGCCGCCGCCGCCGGATTGGGCTGGGTGCCGAAATACACCTGGTCGCTGGTGACGTATCCTGTCTTGTTCTCGTAATTCCCGAAAGTGACGACGTTCAGTCCCTGATACTGGGGAATATAGCTCGTGCTGGTGGTGCTATAGAGGGAGGTGGTAACAGTCATCGGACGCTCCAGGAAACGAAAAGTTAACGTACGTTAACTAATCCGAGTATCACGGCCCCCTAAGGTGTTAAATAGCGCACACGAAATCGTGTACACATCAATTTTAAGACTCATCCAGACTTTTGCTGACCGCTTCCGCCACCTTAATGCCGTCCACCCCGGCGGAGAGGATGCCGCCTGCATAGCCCGCCCCTTCGCCCGCGGGGTAAAGCCCGCGCACGTTGAGGGAGCAAAAATCCTTGCCCCTGGTGATGCGCACCGGCGATGAGGTGCGGGTTTCAACACCGGTCAGCACCGCATCCGGCCTGTCGAAGCCTTTGATCTGGCGCCCGAAAGCGGGCAGCGCCTCACGAATGGCGGCGATGGCGTAACCCGGCAGCGTGGAGGCGAGATCGGTGAGGTGCACGCCGGGTTTATAGCTGGGCTGGACCTCGCCAAAGGCCGCCGAGGCGCGACCCGCGACAAAATCCCCCACCAACTGGCCCGGCGCTTTATAGCCGCCGCCACCCGCCACGAAGGCCGCGCTTTCCCATTGGCGCTGAAATTCCACGCCTGCCAGCACATCACCAGGGTAATCAGCGGGCGTGATCCCCACAACGATACCTGCATTGGCGTTGCGCTCGGCCCGTGAATATTGGCTCATGCCGTTGGTGACGACCCGGCCGGGCTCAGACGTGGCGGCGACCACGGTGCCGCCGGGGCACATGCAAAAGCTGTAAACCGAGCGGCCATTTGTGGCGTGATGCACAAGCTTGTAGTCCGCCGCGCCCAGGATCGGGTGCCCGGCGAAGGGGCCAAAACGATGGCGGTCGATCATGCCTTGCGGATGTTCGATGCGAAACCCGATGGAGAAGGGCTTGGCTTCCATGAACACGCCGCGTTCATGCAGCCGGGCGAAGGTGTCTCGTGCCGAGTGGCCGATGGCGAGGATGACGTGTTCGGTTTCGATCCGCTCACCGCTTTCCAGAATAACTGCGCGCATCTGGCCGTTATCGATCTCGAAATCGTCCACCTTGGCACCGAAACGGTATTCTCCCCCTAAGGCTTCCACCTTGGCGCGGATGGATTCAACCATGGAGACCAGACGGAAGGTGCCGATATGCGGCTTGGCGATATAGAGAATTTCCTCCGGCGCGCCGGCCTCGACAAATTCCTCCATCACCTTGCGGCCAAGATGGCGAGGGTCTTTGATCTGGGAGTAGAGCTTGCCGTCTGAGAAGGTGCCCGCCCCGCCTTCACCGAATTGCACGTTGGAGGTGGGGTCCAGCTCGCCGCGCCGCCATAGGCCCCAGGTGTCCTTGGTGCGTTCGCGCACCAACTTGCCGCGTTCCAGCACCAGCGGGCAGAACCCGGCTTCGGCCAGAATGAGCGCCGCCAGAATGCCGCAAGGGCCGGTGCCGATGATGACCGGGCGTTTGGCCGGGCGGCGGGCGGCTTTGGCAGCGAATTGGTAGGTTGTTTCCGGCGTGGGCTCGCCCTTGATGGTTTCAACCGCCAGCGTCGCGTCGATTGTATAAACCAGCATGATCTGCGATTTTTTCCGCGCATCCCAGGCGCGGCGATGGATGTGCCAGGAGAGAATGGCAGCCTCTGGCACGCCGAATCCGGCGGCGATGGCGGCAAGCAGATCAGCCTCTGAATGCTCGATGGGCAAACGAAGCTCGGTCAGGCGGCGCATTGGAAGGGACTCAGAAGACATATTAGAAAGCCTGTAAACCGGAGACGACGCGCCGCCAATGACCCCGCCGTTATGACAGTTGTGATTGATCTGCGCTGCCTGCAAGACCGACAATATTATGAGCGGGGCATTGGCAACCATGCGCGCAGCCTGCTGCGCCATGCGCCACCCGGCTGGGTAGGGGTTTTTGACCCCGCATTGCCAGCTTTACCAGAGGAGGTAGCCAGGCTGGCGGCAGGGCTTTCCCCCCATGCTTATGTGCCAGACGCCAGGGTGTTTCTGAACCCCTCGCCCTTTTCGCCGGACCAGAATTTTTGCGCCAGGCTGCTGACGGATGCGCGAGTGATGAAAGTCGCCTGCGTTTACGATTTTATTCCGTATGACGAACCAGAGCGATATTTGCGCGAGCACGTGGCACGGTTGGACTATTATTCGGCCCTGGCCTGGCTGCGGCGGTATGATCTGTTCTTCCCGATTTCCGCGCCGACGCACATGCGGCTGCGCGAGCTGTTCGGGGCGGTGCAGAGCGTGGTGACAGGTGTGGGGTTGCCGCCGTTTCTGGATTCTCTGCCGCAAGCCCAGCCGCGCCATATTCTGATGGTGGGCGGGGATGATGCGCGCAAGAACCCGGAGGTGCTGCTGCGCGCCCATGCCGGCAGCGCCGTTTTACGAGAGGTGCCGCTTGTTATCACCGGCGCTTACGGGCCGGAAGCGGCGGCGCGGATGCGGTGTATCTCGGATGCAGAACTGCCCGGGCGGGTAAACAATGCGGAAATGGCGGCACTTTATGCCGGTGCGCTGGTGGTGGTGACGCCCTCGAAGGCGGAAGGGTTTTCCATGCCGGTGGTGGAGGCGGGCAAGGCGGGCGCACCCTCTCTGGCGTCGGATATTCCGCCGCACCGGCCTTTGCTGCCGGAACGATTTCTGTTTGGCGTTGATGATGATGCAGGGCTGGCGCGGTTGCTGGAAGAGGCGTTGGCAAAGCGTGACGAGATGGTGGCGGCACAGGCGGGGCTGGCCGCGTCGTTTGCGGAAAATGCGGTTGCCGACAAGGTGTTTTCGGCTTTAAGCCCGAAGCAGGTGGTGGCAAAGCGGCCAAAATTGGCGCTGCTGACCCCCCTGCCCCCGGCCCGCAGCGGCGTGGCGGACCATTCCGCCGCGTTGTTGGGGGAGCTGCGCAAACTGGCGGAGGTGGATGTTTTCTCGGCAGCGCCATATTCACGATTGGCCGTGCAGGATGGGAAATATGATGCTGCGCTCTGCGTGATTGGTAATGCGCCGTTGCATGGCGAGATTTATGATCTTTGCGTGCGGTTCGGCGCGGCGGCGTTGTGCCATGATGCGCGGCTGCTGGGGCTGGCCACTGGCGAAGGGCTGGCGGCAGCGGCACGGCTAGCCTCAGCGGAGCTGGGCCGAGATGTTCCAGAAGCGGAAATTGCAGACTGGGCCAGGGACGAGACCAAACGCGAGGCGAGTTTTCTGGGGCCGTTGGCGCGGGCCGCAAGGCCGTTGATGTTCCATGCGCCACAGCCCGTGGCGTTATGCCGCGAGCGGTTTGGCGTTGAAGCGCATTGTTTGCCGTTTCCGATGATGCGCCAGCACGCGCCGATTACGCCAGCAGAACGGTCGGCGGCGCGGGCAAGGTTTGGCATTGGGCCAGCTGAAAAGCTGATCGTCTCGTTTGGGTTTCTAGTACCGGGCAAGGGCAATGCTGAGGCGCTTGCGGCCTTCGCGCTGTTGAAGGCCCGGATGCCCGAGGCGAAGCTGGTTTTTGCTGGCGAGACGCAGATGGAAATAGACCTGACGGGCAATGATGGCGTGATAATAACCGGATTTTTGAGTGACGCGGATTATCGCGCCTGGCTGGCCGCGGCGGATGCCGGTTTGCAATTGCGGCTGGGGCAACCGGGAGGGATTTCGGCAGCATTACAGGATTGCATCGGCACCGGGCTGCCCAGCGTCGCAAGCCGCGATCTGGCTGAGAATATCAACGCGCCGGATTATGTAATACGGGTGGCGGACAAGCCGGACCTGGAATAAATTTCCATGGCGTTAGAAAAAGCCTTGTTAAAAACAAGAGATACTGAAACTGTACGGGCTGATTATGTTACCGCCCACGCCATGGCTGCCTATGCAGAACGATTATTGGAAATCGTGCTCGCCTGAAGCGCGATGGTGAGCAAGGCGGCTTCCATCTGCTTGGCCAACGCGTTTTCCTTCGCGTCGCGGGCGGCGAGTTCTGCGCGCAGCGCCGCGATTTCTGTGCGGATGGCGTGCAGCTCCGCCGCTAATTCAGCCCCCATGAACAGGCGCAAGCGGCGCAATATGGGTTTAAGCATGGCGGCGCAGATCCAGGCAGCGGGGATATTCCGGCCCTGCCACCGGCAGCGGCTCAGCGCTTGGCCCCGGCGTGTGGCCAAAGGGCCAGAAACGCGAGCGGCGGCGCGCTTCGGCTGAATTGGAGTTGACAGGGAAATCCTCATAGGCCCGGCCACCAGGATGGGCCACATGGTGGGTCATCCCGCCGATGGAGCGGCCAGTCCAGGTGTCGTACACATCGAACACCAGTGGCACTTGCGCGTTGATGGTGGGGTGCAAGGCAGAGTAAGGCTGCCAGGCTTTAAAGCGCACGCCCGCCACGTATTGGCCTTGCGTTTGCGTCCGTTGCATTGGCATGGCCGCGCCATTGCAAGCCAGCACATAACGCTCATTCACCCAGCCATTCACCTTCACTTGCAGGCGCTCGGCGGAGCTATCCACATATCGCGCGGTGCCGCCCTGAGCTTGTTCTTCCCCCAGCACGTGCCAGGGTTCCAGCGCGTGGCGGAGTTCTAGCTGCATGTCTCGCACTGTTACATCGCCCAGTTTGGGGAAGCGGAATTCCAGATGTGGGGCGAACCAATCAGCGTCTAACGGAAAGCCGTAAGCGGCAAGCTCCTCCAGCGAATCTTTAAAATCCGCTTCGGCATAATGCGGCAAAAGAAATTCATCGTGCAGGCGGGTACCCCAGCGGACAAGCCTGCGTTCGTAAGGTTTTTCCCAGAAGGCGGCGATGGCCGAGCGCATCAGCAGCACCTGGGCGGCGGACATTTCCGCGTGCGGCGGCATCTCGAAGGCGCGGAATTCCACCAGGCCACGGCGGCCGGAAGCGGAATCGGGCGAGTACATTTTGTCGATACAAAATTCCGTGCGATGGCCATTGCCGGTCATGTCGCAAAGGATGTTGCGGAACAGCCTGTCCACCATCCAGGGCGGGGTGTGGCTCTGGCGACTGGTTTCACGGAAGGCGATTTCCAACTCGTTGATGCTATCCTCCCGCGCTTCATCGATGCGCGGATGCTGGGAGGATGGGCCGATGAACAGACCCGAGAACAGGAAGCTGAGCGAGGGATGGTTGTGCCAGAAACCCAGCATGGATTTCAGCAAATCTGGCCGACGCAGAAAGGGCGAATCTGTGGGGGAGGCTGCACCCATCACCACATGGTTGCCGCCACCGGTGCCGACATGACGGCCATCCATCATGAATTTCTCGGCCGCCAGCCCCACTTCGCGCGCGGCTTCATAAAGCTGGGCGCTGCGCTCAACGATTTCCGCCCAGTTGGTGGAGGCAGGAATGTTGCATTCGATAACCCCTGGGTCTGGCGTGACGGAGAAATTGATAAGCCGCTCATCCTCTGGCGGCAGATAACCTTCCAGCACCACTTTGCAGCCCAATTCAGCGGCGGTTTCCTCGATGGCGGCAGTGAGGTTCAGCCAGTCTTCAGCAGCGTAGAGCGGCGGATAGAATATGTGGATTTTGCCCTCCCGCGCTTCAACGCAGAGGGCGGTGCGAACTACGCCGGGCTCCTCCTTCCCCACCACCGGCAGGCTTTGCGGCACCGGGCGGAAATTCTCGATCGCCCCCGGCCCTTCGCCCGGCAGTGCGGGGTAACGGGGCGCTTGCATCGCATCCCGCCGTTGCAACGGCGCTTTGGGCGCGAAAGGGTCGGCTTCGAAATCTGGTTCGATTGTCTCTGGGTCGGCCCAGGGCAGGCTATCCAGCGGCAGGCGCAGACCGATGGGGCTGTCACCAGGGATGAGAAACATCACATCGTCGCGGAAGAACCATTTGCCGGATTGCCAGCGGCGAACACCATCCATACTGACCCGGCGCAGCGGCAGCACGGAGCCGACATTCGCGGAAAGCCCTTGGCCAAACACTTTGGCAAGCCGCGCGCGCTCCAGCGCGTCGCGCAGTTTTGCGTCCTCGGCAACCACGTTCGCGGGCAGGCGTTTTTCCCGCCAGAGATAATAATGGATGTCCTCATAGGCGGTGTTCACCAGGCGGGGGTCTATTTGCAGGCGTTTCGCCAGGGCCTGGGTAAAAACAATGGTGTCATCGGCGGTGGCGTTGTCCGTGTCGTCGTCTGAGGCCAGAAGCGACGGGTCTTTCCAGACCGGCTCTCCATCCGCGCGCCAATGGGCGTGGATGGCCCAGCGCGGAAGTTGTTCGCCAGGATAGTGCTTGCCCATATTGTAGGTGAGTGCTCCACCTTTGCCCCAAAGCGGGGTGAGTTTGCGAATAAGCCGGCCGGCATAAGCGCGCTTGCTGGGGCCCAGCGCGTCGATATTCCATTCCGCGCCCTCATGGTCGGTGGCGGAAACGAAAGTGGGCTCGCCGCCCATGGTGAGGCGGACATCGTGATTGAGCAAAGCGCGGTCAACTTCAGCACCGCGAGCCAAAATCTCTTGCCATTGCTTATCGGTATAAGGTTTGGTGACGCGGGGCGTTTCGGAAATGCGACGCACTTCCATGTGGAAGTCAAATTCAGTTTCCGTGCCGTCATCGGCTGTGAAACCACCGGAAATGGCGGCGGCGGATTGTGGGGATGGCGTGGCGGCGAGCGGGATATGGCCTTCCCCGGTAAAAAGCCCCGAGGTGGCGTCCAGCCCCACCCAGCCCGCACCTGGCAGATAAACCTCGGCCCAGGCGTGAAGGTCGGTGAAATCTGCTTCCGGCCCAGCCGCACCGCCATCAACCGGCTTCTGGTCAGCGGTGAGCTGGATGAGATAGCCGGAGACGAAACGGGCCGCATAGCCCAGATGCCGCAGCAAATTCACCAGCAGCCAGGCGGAATCGCGGCAAGAGCCTTTGCCCAGAAGCAGCGTTTTGTCCGGCGTGTAAACACCCGATTCCATGCGGACAACATAGGCAACGCATTTTTGTACGATGGAGTTGACCTCGACCAGCATATCCACCGTGCGAGTTTGCTTGCTCTCGAATTTATCCTTCATGCCTTTGATGAGTGTTGCGAGCATTCGCCCCGGCTGAATGAGCCTGCGAAAAGGTGCGAGTTCCTCAGCGAGGATGGGGTCATAGGTGAAGGGATAGGTTTCCGCCTCGGGTTCCAGGAAGAAATCAAACGGGTTGATGGTTGCCATTTCGGCCACGAGATCCACCGTGACCTCGAAGCTGGTGACACGCTCAGGGAAGACCACGCGCGCCAGGAAATTACCCTGTGGGTCTTGCTGCCAGTTGAGAAAATGCGGTTTGGGCGAAATTTGCAGCGAATAGGAGATGATGGGCGTGCGCGCATACGGGGCCGGGCGAAGGCGAATGGTTTGCGGGCCAAGGGTCACCGGGCGGTCGTATTTATAGGAGGTGCGGTGCGTGATGGCGGCGTGGATGGACATGCAGGCTCCTGAAACTGCGCTTGAAGCCAACATGCGCAGCCATGTTTTGCAACGCAATAGCAACCAGTATTGAAAACGCGTGACATTGCCATGATTGCCTCCCCCGGCGCGGGGTGCGAGACAAGCGGTAGCAAAACGGGTGGGTAAGTTGGCATGGGCTGCGGCAGCAAGGCAGTGTTTTTCGCGGCGGATGCGGCTTATTTTGAACTGGCTTGGGTGGCCGCGCGGCGTGCCGCCGCTGAGCCGGGCCGGGATTTCGACGTGTGGATGCTGGTGGACAAAGTACCGACCGGCATAGCCCCGCCGCCGGGTGTGTTCATAAAAGAAATTGAGTTGCCAGAAGTGTTCATAGCCGTTTCCGGCCCGGCGCATATGTCAGCCTTCAGCTATGCGAGGCTTCTGGCGGCGGATTATTGGCTGCGCGACTATGACCGGTTGCTTTACGTTGATTCAGACACGCGCATTGCCGGGGCGTTGACGCTGTTGCTCGAGCTTGATCTGGGCCACGCCATCGCCGCGATGGCGGAGGATTGCGGACGTTACCTGGGCGCCGCGGGCGGGCGGGAAAACTGGGATGAATACCGTGCCGCCACAGGGCTGCCTTTGGATGCGCCTTATTACAATGCCGGGGTAATGCTGCTGGATGCCGCGCGCTGGCGAAAAGAGGCGCTGGGGCGGCAGGCTGAAGCCATGGTGCGGGCACGTGGCCAGGCGTTGCGATTCATGGATCAGGATGTGTTGAACGTACTGCTGGCCGGACGAATCGCGGAGCTTTCACCGCGATGGAATTTCATGACGCATTATATGGGGTTGGGGCTGGAGGCTGCGGTGCGCCCAAGCATTCTGCACTATGCCAACGTGTTGAAACCATGGCGGGACCCGGAATGGGCGGCGTTGTATGACAAGGCAGACGCAAGGGCTTTTGCCCGGCTGTTTGCGGATTCGCCCTGGCCGGGCTTTGTGCATAAGGGCTTGGGCTCCGCCTTGCCCTGGCGCAAGCGCGCCGCTTTGCGGGCGGCACAGCAGGCGCGGCATATACCGGAAGCAGCCCTTGCCGGGCATGTGGCGAATTTCACCGCCATGGCGCCAAGGCTGCGACGCGATGTGCGGGCTGGATTTGCCGAGGGTGTGTCGCGCTATGTTGATTTGACGCCCGAAGAGCGCGCGGCCTGGGCGGCGTTAGGTTAGTTTCACCAGCACATGCTGTTTTTTGCCTGCCGAGAGCTTCTGCTCCGCTTTGGGCGTTATGAGCTGGGCTTCGTCGGTGATTGCCATATCATCCAGTTTTGCGCCGCCACCACGGATGAGCCGCCGTGCCTCGCCATTGGACGCCGCCAACCCGGCCTTCACCAGCAAGGCAAAGGCGGGGAGACCTTCGCCGAACTCCGCCGCGCTTAGGCTGATGCTGGGGATGGCCCCCGCCGCAACACCTTCCGTGAACAGCTTGCGGGCGGTTTCCGCTGCTTCTTCGGCGGCGGCACGGCCATGGGCGAGCGTGGTGGCCTCTGTTGCCAGGATAATCTTGGCCTGGTTGATCTCCGCACCGCTGAGGGCTTCGAGGCGGGCAATTTCATCCAACGGCACATCCGTGAACAAGCGCAGGAAACGGCCAACATCGGCGTCCTCCGTATTGCGCCAGAATTGCCAGTAATTGTAAGGGCTCAGTTTTTCAGCCGAAAGCCAGACGGCACCCGCGGCGGATTTACCCATTTTTTGGCCGGAAGCGGTGGTAATGAGCGGCGTGGTGAGGCCGAAGACAGTTTTCTGGTCTGTGCGACGCACAAGCTCGATGCCTGAAACGATATTGCCCCATTGGTCCGACCCGCCCATTTGCAGCACCACGTTTTCGCGGCGATTCAGCTCGCGGAAATCGTAGCTTTGCAAAATGGAGTAGTTGAATTCCAGGAAGGTGAGGCCCTGCTCGCGGTCCAGCCGGGATTTTACAGAGTCGAAAGACAGCATCCGGTTGATGGAGAAATGCACCCCCACTTCGCGCAGCAGGCCGATGTAAGAGAGGTTATCCAGCCAATCGGCGTTGTTCACCAGAATCGCGTCGGTTGGGCCGGTACCGAAATTGATGAAGGCTTCCAGGTTTTTGCGGATGCCTATGAGGTTGGCGGCAATTTGTTCATCGCCCAGGAGCTGCCGGGCTTCTTCGCGGAATGATGGGTCGCCGATGCGGGTGGTGCCGCCGCCCATAAGGGCGACCGGGCGGTGGCCATGGCGCTGGAACAGGCGCAGCAGCATGATCGGGATCATGTGGCCGACATGCAGGGAATCCGCGGTGAGGTCGAACCCGGCATAGCCAGCAATGGCACCCGCGGCGCAGGCATCGTCCAGAGCCGCTTCGTCCGTGCATTGGAAGATGAAGCCGCGGGCCTTAGCCTCGGCCAGAAATTCGCTTTTCGCCATGGGTCTACTCCTGTGCGAGCGCGGGTAGCACAGGCGGGCGGGCGGGCAAAGCCGCGCGGAGCAAGGCGGCCAGGACGATAAGCGGGGTAAGCTCGTGGCCTGTGGCGATTGAGACGACAAGACAGATTCCCGGCCAGAGGAACAAAATCGCGTCCAGCAGGCCGAGGCGCCAGCCGCGCTGTCGGGCGGATTCAGCCAGCATGAGGGAAAAGGCGACCATGTCCGGCGTATTTGCATAAGGTGTGGCGAGCAAGGATAGACATACCATTTTGAAGAGTCGTTCTTCAGGAGACCATTTGCGACTGAAAATGTAGGCGACCGCCAAAACTGCTGATGCAAGTTGAATTACGGTTGCATTAAACGATGAAATGCCAAAGCTTCGAACCATCCAGTAGATCGAAACGCCCCAGCCTTGGGCTCCATGAGGGTCGAAGGGGGCGGCAAGGATTTGAAAACTTTGCTGCCTGCCCAGCGTTAGATAAGCGTGCCAGGCAGCCGTTCCGAATAGCCAAATCGAAAGCAGGACGATACCGCCGGAGACAAGCGCGAAACCAGTCAATGCACGCAGATTCCGCTTGGCACCCCATAGGAATGGCAACAGCAAACCGAGCTGCGGCTTTACAACGAATATCCCGGCGAGACCGCCTCCTAAAAACCCCCGGCGTTCAGCAAGGCGGATTGAAGCTAGAAAGATGGCGCCCGTGATGATTCCGAATTGACAAATCTGAAAGTCCAGCAACGAGGCCGGGGCCAATAAGCCTACAATGATGACAAGCCATCCAAATCCTGCAAATCGCAACAACATAACCGCACAGGCAGTGCTGCCCAAAAGCCACGCAAAAGCCGCTGTCTCGAATGGTAAATGCGCGAGAGGCCAAAATACCAGCAAAGCTGTGGGAGGATAGAAGAATGTTTGGTATGTGATTTGGGGAAGCAAAAGCGTTTTGGCCGCAGCGTTAAACAAATATGGGGTATAAATAACCGAAAAACTCATATGTGTTGACAAGACCCCAGCCGGCCAAAACACAGAAAAATCACATTCCGGCCTACCACAGGGCTGATCAGGCAAAATCGGCGCGCCGACGAGATAGCCAAGGCGCGGCGCCATGTGTACGGCAAAAGCGCGAAGCAAGACACCCCAAAAGGCGAGGAGCAGGAGCGTGCCGCCTAAACGGTCGGTGAAACGGAGATAGGTGAGGAATCTGTTCATGCTTATTAAAATGCCCGCAGGGTATGTGGTATATTAAAAAAGCAAACGAAAATTTATGCGTTCGTGTGACTGGATCATTTTATCAATGCCTGGCGTAGCTCGCGAAATTGTATGGCAAGATCGTAATCTTCATCTCGCAAAATCCCCCAAAGCGCGCCTAATATCACCGCCGGCGTGAAAAGAACGCCCGTTTTGATTGTAAGGAATTGACCAAAACAAGGCCAAAGCCAAAACAGGACATAAGAAAATCGCAGCTTCCAATTGCGTTTTTCAACCATCACGGCAAGCATCACCGAACCCGCGAACATATCATTCAAGAAACCGTAAGGCGTAGCTAATAGTGACAGCATCACTGTAGCTGCCACCATGCCACTTAATGACATAATTCTGCGCCGCCAAATACGAAAGCATATTAAAGCGGCACAAATCGAAATTCCGCCCTGAACAATATAGGCTATGGATAGACCTGCTCCCAAACTTCGTACCATCCAAAATACAGAGACACCACCGCCAAAATATTCAAATGGCACGAATGCGGCCTGCAAAACATGCACCGCATAAGGCTGTCCGATTTGTTCAAAAACATTCCAGACGTTTGGACCAAAGCATATTAAAGTGGCAATCAGCAGCAGGGACAATACACCGATAATGACACCTGCAACCCTCCACCCCCGCGCACCCAGCAACACGATTGGCAATAATACACCCTCTTGTGGTTTGAGTCCTAACAGCCCCAGAAACATTCCAGCCAGAAAGCGGTTTTGGCAAAAAAGCAGCAAGCCTGCGACCAACAAGCTTCCCAAAAGGACACTGAATTGACCAATTTCGATATTCCACATTGCTGCTGGGCATAGCAGGCTTGCCAACACAAGCTGCCAAGATAACCCAGCGCGGCGCAGGCACAATCCAGCAATGCTGCAATAAACAATGGTCCAGGCAAAAAAGGCAGTGTTGAAGGGAAGAAAGGACAAAAGCGACATCGGCAGCAATACGAAGGGGGGATAAAGGAAGGCGTCGATTTGAAAATAAGGTGCAAGAAAATGCTGCTGGAAGATTAGAAATGATGAAGGATCATAAATACGATGAAAATCACCGCTACGCGCAAGCAATCCTGCAGGCCAAAATGAGCCAAAATCACATTCTGGATTATTGCAGGGGGGGTCAGAACTGATTGGTTTACCGAAAAGATGAAGGATTCGAAGCCCAAATCTGATGCAGAATAATTTGGCCCAAATTAGCCAGCAATATCCTGTAATCGTCCAAAGCAAAATTTGCCAAAACTTAAAAAGGCTCGCCCGCAAGCTTAGGCTTTCGATCCCTGTTTCATTCTGCACCATATTTTTCCAGTCTTGCGGAACGGTTTCAATGAAAAAACAACGTTTGAGTTGATCGACTCCCACGATCAAGTTGATTGTTCAAGATTGTTGACTGAATAATCCCTCACCGATGACAAATTTGTGACCGCCAAAAAAGTTCCAAAAATCAGAGACACTCTCGCGACATAAATTATAGGGGTTGCCCTTTAGCCATTTTTGCTCATTAGCACGGCTTATGAAAACAAATCCTTTGCAAGCCATTGGGCTGATGTCCGGCACGTCGCTGGACGGGGTGGATGCCGCCTGGGTGCAGACCGATGGCGAAACCGTAAGCGGGTTCGGCCAGGCCGCGACTTTGCTCTACGAGGACAGCTTGCGCGCGGATTTGCGCCGGATTCTTGATCTCGCCCCTGCCCTCGCCGCGGATGATCCGTTGCTGCGCGACGTTACGGAGAAGCTGACCCGCGAACATGCCCTGGCGGTGGCGGTGCTGGGGAAGGCGGCGGACGTGATCGGGTTTCATGGCCAGACCATTCTGCACGCGCCGGAAGCGGGGCGAACCTGGCAGATTGGCGATGCGGCCTTGCTCTCTCACATCACCCGCCTGCCGGTGGTGCATGATTTCCGTTCGGCCGATGTGGCGGCGGGTGGCCAAGGCGCGCCACTGGTGCCTTTGTTTCACGCGGCGATGGCCAAGGAGATTGAAAAGCCGCTGCTGATCGTGAATATCGGCGGGGTGGCGAATGCGACATGGCTGGGGCCAAACGGCGAGATTATCGCCTGCGACACCGGGCCGGGAAACGGGCCGCTGGATGATCTTGCCCAAAAACATCTTGGCCAGGCTTACGACAAGGATGGCGCGCTGGCGGCTTCCGGCCAGGTGGATTATGCGCGGCTGCGGGCGCTGTTGGCGCACCCATTTTTTGCCCTGCCGCCACCAAAATCCCTGGATCGGTTGAGTTTTTCATCGCTTATCGAGCAAGCCATTGCAGGGTTGGCGCCGCCGGAAGCCGCCGCAACGCTGGCAGCGTTTATTTGCGCCGCGATTGCACAAACGCCCTGGCCCGCTCCACCCAAACAGGTGCTGGTAACCGGCGGAGGGCGGCACAATGCCATTTTGATGGCCGGGCTTGCCGCGCGCTTTACCGTGCCGGTGCAGCCGGTGGAGGCGGTGGGCTGGAATGGGGATGCACTGGAAGCGCAATGTTTTGCGTTTCTGGCGGTGCGTTCCCTGCGCGGATTGCCGCTTTCGCTGCCTTCCACCACCGGCGTTAAAGCGCCGCAAACCGGGGGGCGGCTTTACGGTACGATTTTATAAAGCACCCAGCCATTCTTGTTGTGCCCCATTGCGTGTAGCCAAGGTGGTGGCGTGTTTTTATTAAGCGCGCCCCATAATGTTTTGTCTGGCAGGTCATTCACCAGGAGATAGCGACCTGCTTGCGGGCAGAACAGAATATATTTAGCACCTGTGGCAATGACAGCTTGCGGCGGGGTGGTGCCGGGTGTGGCGCGCCAGGCCGCACGGTCTTTCATGAAACCAGACACGCCATGTTGATATAGCGAACCTACGGTCAGTACATGCGAACGATAAAGCAGCTCGGGTGTATCTTCTGGCTGGGCCAACACCACCTGCCCGGCGGCCGGGGCAAGCAGCGGGGCGATGCCGAGCAAATTGCAGGAAGGAAAGGCTTTTGCTTTAGCTGGGGTTGGCGTTTGCCCTTCCGCCTGCGCCGCGAGAAAAGGCGTAAGAAGGATTAAGGCCAGTAGCCCTATGCGCTTAATCCCTGCCAAACTGCCGCCTTTGGCTTCGATGGCGCTGAGTGCCACAGGCAAAAAAGCAGCCGCGAAAATGGCGGAGATTGATGTAAACAGCAAATAATTCGCACCCAGCCACAACGCCACGGCGGCGCAAATCGCTACATAAGCCCAGGCGAGCGGCGTGCGGAGTGGCGCGCCAAACGGGGGGGGGGCTGCCAGGTCAGCGAGGCTTGGTTTACGCTCATGCCAGGCGCGCAAAGCCGCATACAGCACTGCCCAGCTGCCTGGCAGCAGAAAGACGGGTAGTTCCAGCCCATGAAGAGAACTCAACTCAAGCATGACTCCAAAGAAAGCTTTCTCCTCCTGTGGCGGCAGCAGGCCCGATGGACCCTCGATGACTCCGGGGAATGCGATGATCCAGCCCAACAATGGCAACGCCATAATCAATAGCCCCAGCCAGCCACGCCAGGGTTTGGGGGGCAGACGAGAAAGCACTGTAGCACTCGCCAGCAGAATAAGCCCCAGGGCGACATAAACCAGGGAAAGCCTGTCGATTTCAGGCACCCCGTAACCGCCAGCGGGTGGGTCTACAAAAAGACCAAAGGCAAGAACATCAAAAAATCCCGCACCGGTTGCCATGAGCGTTGCTGCATTCGGTGTTTTTAGCCAGCGCAGCGCCAGGGCGGCATAGGCCATCAGCACGAACGGCATGGTCTCCGGTGTCATCCAGATTGCAAAACCGCCAGCGATACCGGCGAGGAATCCAAACCATCTATCTTCCCGCAGGGCACGCAGCACGCAACCGGCGGTGAGCGCGATAAGCGCCAGCAGCGCGATATGGTAATGCACGACGCCCGGCAGCGCGATTGACTCCAGAGCGGGCAAAAGTGCGGCCGCCGCGGCTGCCGCCCAAAGATGGCGGCGCAAAGAGAACGGTTCCACGGCCCAGGCCAGCGAAACGCCCAGCGCCCCAACCCCCAGCGGCCCCAGCGCTACGCCCGCCGCGAACAACGCCTTATGCCAACCGATGAAAGGCACCATGGGTGCGGCGAGCAGCCATATGATGATGTCCAGCAGCCGGGACCACTCCACCATCACCCCCGCACCGGATTGGTCGCCTGCGACATTGGTGAGAAGATGCCCGGCTTTGATGCCTTGCTCGATCCGCAGCAAGCGCATGTAGGAATCCGGGTCTTGCAGGCTGCCCGCCAGCACAAGGTGCCAGTCATGCAGCCCGACAAGAATATTCAGCCCGGCGCTGAGCAGAAAAAGCAGCGGATAGATCAATTGGATTGCGCCCGGAATCCTGCAACACCGTTCTCGATGGCGGTGACATGCCGGGGGGCAAATTTGCTGGGGTCTGTAAGGCCGCAGCTATGTGCGATGATCTCCACCTCGTCGCGCATTTTCAACGCGTAGCGGGAAACGCGCACGGCTTTGTCTGTTGGGTCGAGCCCGTGGATGAGGCGAGGGTCTGCGGCGGTAACACCGGTGGGGCATTTGCCGGAGCCGCATTTCATCGCCTGAATGCACCCAAGTGCGAACATGAAGCCGCGCGCCGAAGACACAAAATCCGCGCCCATGCAGAGTGCCCAGGCGACTTTATCTGGCGTGATGAGTTTGCCGGCGGCGATGATGCGGATGCGCTGGGCCAGCCCATGCTCCTGCCGCAATGCCGCGACATAAGGCAGCGCCTGGGTAATCGGCAGGCCGACATAATCGGCCAGTGATTCCGGGGCGGCACCGGTGCCACCCTCGCCGCCGTCAACCTGCAAATAATCGGGGCAATGCTCAGGGTTTTTCGCGCAATCGTGAAACCATTCGTCGAGGAATGAAGGATCACCGACCACGAATTTTACACCCACTGGCTTGCCGGTGATGGTCCGCACACGGTTGATGAAGGCCCCAAGCTCCTGAATGTCGCCAATGTCGCGGTGGCGGTTGGGGGAGATCGAATCCTGCCAGGGAGTGATGCCTCGAATCTCGGCGATTTCGGGCGTAACCTTGTTGCCAGGCAGAACGCCGCCTTTGCCGGGCTTGGCTCCTTGCGCGAGCTTCACCTCAAACATCTTTACTTGCGGATACGCAGCAATTTCCCGCAGGCGGACATCGGAAAGATTACCCTCGGCGTCGCGCACGCCATATTTGGCGGTGCCGATTTGCATGATGATATCCGCACCACCTTCAAGGTGAAATTTACTCAAGCCGCCCTCACCCGTGCTCATCCAGATGCCGGCGAGCTTTGCCCCGCGCGAGAGTGCGGTGACAGCGGCGTGGCTTAGCGCGCCGTAGGACATGCCGGAGATGTTAAAGAAGCTGTTTGCCGGGTAGGGCTCCTTGCAGGCACCAGGACCGCTCACGATGCCGATCAGCTTGCCGGGATAGGATTTCTTGTCCTCCTCCAGCACCGGAAAGGCTGCATTACGGAAAACAAAAGTGGGTACGGCTTCCGACCCAAAGCTGACATAGTTGGAAACGCCCTTGGCTGAGCGATAGACCCAACTGCGCTCCAGACGGTTGAACGGGCGTTCCACCCAGTCCGACAGATATTGGTACTGGCGCATATAAGTGCCCCAGGTTTCCGCGAAATAACGGAAATGGCCGATGACGGGGAAGTTACGCAAAACCGTGTGCTGGGTTTGCGCTTTGTCGTGAATGAAAACCGCGATCAACCCAACAATGATCAGCGCGACGATAATTATTCCTATGGTCATGACCCTGCTCCTGCCGTTCCGGCAGCGTGTTCATAACCGTTACAGCCTCGCCTGTCTGCCCTAACGGCTTTGCCCCGGCAGCCAGACCGTGAATGTTGTGCCGCTGCCCGGCTCGCTATCGATAACCAGCCGCCCGCGATGGCGGTTAACCGCGTGTTTGACGATGGCAAGCCCGAGCCCGGTGCCGCCGACAACGCGCGAACGGCCTTTATCGACCCGATAAAACCGTTCGGTGAGGCGCGGAATATGCTCCCGTGCGATGCCTGCCCCGTTATCCTCCACCAGCACCACAATGCCGCCGGGTGGAAACCGCGTATCCTGCGTGGCGCTGGCGGAGAGTTTGATCTCACCGCCCGGCTTGCCATATTTCAAGGCGTTGTCTAGCAGATTGCTAAAAACCTGGGTGAGCTGATCGGCATCGGCGGGAATTTCAGGCAAGTCTGTGGCTAATGTCATCGTCAGCCGGGTTTGTTGCGTTTTCACCATCGGTTCCAGCCCCGCGACGATGCGTTCCAGCAGCGGCGGTAGCTGCAACAGATCTTTGGGTGGCGAATGCTCGGAGATTTCAATTTTGGAAAGCGACAGCAGATCGCCGATCACCCGCTGCATCCGCGCCGCCTGCTCCGCCATGATGCCCAGAAAACGCTGCTGCGCCTCAATGTCGTCCGCCGCCGGGCCGCGCAGAGTTTCGATGAAACCGATGAGGCTGGCGAGCGGTGTGCGCAATTCATGGCTGGAATTGGCGACAAAATCCGCGCGCATTTTCTCCAGCGCGCGTTCGCGGGTACGGTCGCTCACCAGCATATAAACCGGTGCGCCGACGGGAATCATCGTTACTTCCAAATCTCGCTTGACGGGTGCGGCAAGCACGATCTCCCGGCGCACGGGGCTGCCGCTCGTCAGCGCCTCAGCTAGCGCCGCACGGATGTCAGGATGGCGGAGCATGGCCGCCGTTTCCGCCCCGAACGCGGTGATGGCGCTGTCGTTACGCCAGAGGATGCCACCATCCTGATCCAGCTTGAGCAGCGGGTCTGGCAGGCGCTCAACCAGCGCCCGGTCCTCTGCCGCGCTGGCGATATGCCGGCCGCGCAACAGCCGCTCGGCATGAATGAGGCGCATGGCCTCCGCGCCCAGATCGCCCATGCCGGGCACCAGAAGATGCCGTTCAACCGGGAGCGATTCAGGGGCCGTGCGCAGCGAGCGGACAAGTTTTGTCATCACCACGATGTCTCGCCCAAGCAGTGCGGCGAAGCCGATGGCCACCAGGCTGCACACAGCCCAGGAGAGCAAGGCGATGGCCGGGCGCAGCTCGCCCAGCAGGGCCAGCAGCGCGAAAACCACGCTAGGGGCAGCCGCCAGCGCCAAAAACAGCGCCAATGCGGCTGGCCAGGCCCTTTCCAGGCTCGCTTGCTCAGACATCTGCCGTCAGGGCTGGCTCAGGCTCGCGGGCGCGGGCGCGGTGATGCTGGGCTGGCCGGGTGCGATTGAAAACACCGCAAGGCCGCGGCTCACTGTTCCATCCGGGTGCAGAACAATAAGGCCATCTGTGCCGGTGAAGCCGGACGGTGCGGTGAGGACTTGCGCGGTATAACCGCCGGAGGAAGCGGCGAGTCTAGCCAAAGCCGCGGCATCGAAGGCGATATCCGCAATGCCGGGCGGCGTGCTGCCATAAGCCGCACTATATTTTGCGTCAAAGGAAGCCGCGGCGGCTGGGTCGGGTGCCGCGTAAATCGCGCCCAGCAAGGCAGGCTGGCTGGCCATGGCGGTGGCAAGCGGTGCCCACATGGTGGGGCCCATCAACTGCACCTGCGGCGCTGAAACATCGTAATAGGGCAGGAAATTCGCCAGTTCGGCCAGGGTGTCACCATCCGTGGCGCCGATGAACAAGGCGTTGAAGCTGGGGGGTGCTACCTGCTGGCGGCGCAGCTCGCGGGCTTTTTCGCGTCCCGCTTCGGTGTTTTCATCTTTTGCTTGCTTGATCTGCGCCATGAGTGACGCACCGCGACCATCCCAGTCCGAGATGTTCCTCACAGCGTCGTTCACGCTGGAAAAGTCCTGATCATAATAAACGATCTGCGGCGGCGGCTCGCTGAGGGATGCAGCCTCCTGTTGCAAGGCTTGCGCCAGACTGTGGCCGAAATCCGTATCCGGCATTAGGCCCGCAAGTTGGGTGTGCCCGGAAGCCGCCGCCACCTGCGCCACGCGCGCCACCTGTTGGGCCGGGGTTATGCCCAGCGCCCAGACCCCAGGAGCGGAAACCGCGCTGTCGTTGGTGAAGGCGAGAACATTCACACCCGCCTGGTGGGCAACGGGTGCCACAGCCTGGGTTTCACCCGCGGTAAGGGGACCAAGAATCATGCCATCTCCCGCGGCAAGACCCGCCTGGGTGGCACTGACGGCCCCGGCTGGCGTGCCGCCCGTGTCACGGATATCCAGCCCTGGCATGCTGCCGGGCGGAAAGGCCAGCTTGGCGGCATTGGCCAGCACCTGGCCGACCGGTGCCAACCTACCTGAAAGCGGCACCAGCAGCAGCACATTGCCTGTGGTTTTGCCGAACCCGCTGGAAGACGCTACGCCGCCCGGTGTTAACGACGCGGGCAAACCAGAGCTGCCCGGAATTTGTGGGGCTTGACCAGCGCAGCTTACCAGCGCCAGCGTGGAACCAAGGAGCGCGGATGAACGAAGATAAGGCACGAGACGCAATTCAAGACCCTCCAACGGACGCGCCCCCCCGAACTCAAATCCGGGAGTCTCTGCCCGCTCTTGTGCTGGTTTCCACGCCAATCGGCAACCTGCAAGACCTCTCTGACCGGGCAAAGGACGTGTTATCTGGCGTGAATGTAATTTTATGTGAAGATACCAGAACAAGCGCGGTGTTGCTACGCGCCCATGGGATTACGCAAAAATGCTTCGCGTTTCACGAACATAACGAGGAAGCGGCCCTTCCCCGGCTCATTATGGCGATGCGCGAGGGGCAACGCTTTGCACTGATTTCGGATGCTGGCACGCCGCTGGTCTCAGACCCCGGCTACCGGCTGGTGCGCGCGGCGATTGAGGCGGGGTTGCTTGTGTCTGGCGTGCCGGGGGCCAATGCCGCCGTGCTGGCGCTCACACTCTCCGGCCTGCCGCCGCAACCGTTTCTGTTTTCCGGATTCATGCCGCCGAAAGCAGGCGCCAGGCGGGCCGCTTTAGCAAAATTACGCGGAGCTGAAATTGCCGGGTTGAACGCCACGCATGTTTTTTATGAAGCGCCACATCGGCTGGATGAGTTTTTAACCGATGCCGAATCGGCCTTTGGCCCTCGCCCGGCGGCGGTGTGCCGGGAGCTCACCAAGCATTTTGAGGAAGTGCGGCGCGGCACGCTGGCGCAACTTGCCGCGCATTATGCGGCAGAGGCGGCGCGCGGCGAGATTGTTGTGGTGATCGGCCCGGCAGAAGACGGTGAGGCCGGGGCCGAATCCCTCGACGAGTCGCTGCGAATCGCGTTGGCGCGTCTGAGCGTGAAAGACGCCGCAGCCGCCGTGGCGGCCGCGACGGGGTTGCCGAAGAAGCAAGTTTATAAACGCGCTCTGGAACTGGCGGATCAGGGGTAGAGGCGGCCCGTTTCCCATGTTTCATTGTTTAGCGTAAAGATCACCCGGTCGTGCAGGCGGTAATCGACACCCTGCCAGAACTCGAAATAATCCGGGCGCAACCGCCAGCCGGACCAATATTCTGGTCTGGGCACAGGCTGGCCAGCAAAACGGGCTTCAGCCTCGTTGAAACGCTCCTCAAAAATGGCGCGTGAAGCCAAGGGACGGGATTGATCCGAAGCCCAGGCACCAATCTGCGACAGGCGCGGGCGGGAGGCGAAATATTGATCGGCCGTGGCGGAATCGACCGGGGAAACCGCGCCTTCGATGCGGATCTGCCGTTGCAGGCTTTTCCAGTGGAACAACAGCGCAACCTGGGGGTTGCGCGCCATCTCCTGCGCCTTGCGCGAGCCGCGATTGCTGTAGAACACAAAGCCGCGTTCATCCCAGCCTTTCAACAGCACAATGCGCGCGGCGGGTCGGCCATCTTCTCCCACGCTTGCCAGCGTCATGGCGTTGGGGTCGCTCGGCTCAGTGCGTTTAGCGTCTTCAAACCAGGTACCAAATTGACCAAAAGGGTCCTCGCTCATCTGCTTTGCGTCTCCATGAATGTCTGCAAGCCTTGATTGCTGCCCATACTCTATGCCACCACCCAGACTTGAAGACGACAGCAGCACGGAGAATACCCCCCATGCCCGAGACCGAGACCGAGGCCGCCCTGCCCCAGGGTAATCTGATGCAAGGCAAGCGTGGCGTTATCATGGGGGTGGCGAATAACCGTTCCATTGCCTGGGCCATTGCCCGCGCGGTAGCCGCGCAAGGCGGTGAGATGGCCTTTACCTATCTGGGCGAGGCGCTGGAGAAGCGGGTGCGGCCATTGGCGGCCTCCATTGGCTCCGATTTCGTGCTCCCCTGCGATGTGGGCGACGATGCCGCGGTTGACGCCGCCTTCGAAGAGATCAAACAAAAATGGGGCAAGATCGATTTTCTGGTGCACGCGATCGGCTTTGCGGACAAGAACTTCCTGCGCGGACGCTTTGTTGATACGCCCCGTGCGGTATTCCAGCAGGCGCTGGATATTTCCGCCTATTCCTTTGCAGCGGTTTCCCAACGCGCCGCGGCGTTGATGCCAGATGGCGGCGCATTGCTAACCCTCACCTATCTGGGCGCTGAACGCTGGGTGCCGCATTATAACGTGATGGGTGTGGCCAAGGCGGCGCTGGAAGCCAGCGTGCGCTACATGGCGGCGGATTTGGGGACGGATAAAATTCGCGTGAACGGGCTTTCCGCCGGGCCGATTAAAACCCTGGCCGCGAGCGGCATTGGCGATTTCAGCTATATTCTGAAATGGAACCGCTATAATGCGCCACTGGGCCGCAATGTGGAGCTTGATGAGGTTGGAATGTCCGGGCTTTATTTGCTTTCAGACCTTTCCAAAGGGGTAACCGGCGAAATTCACCATGTGGATTGCGGCTATCATATCATCGGCATGAAGAATCCGGATGCGCCGGATATAACGGTCGCGAACGATTAAATTATGTCTTTCAACAGCTTCGGCCAGCTTTTCCGTGTAACCACCTGGGGCGAAAGCCACGGCCCCGCCATTGGCGCGGTGGTGGATGGCTGCCCGCCGGGCATTGAGCTTTCTGAAGCTGATATCCAGCCGTTTTTGGATAAACGCCGTCCTGGCCAGTCGCGCTTCACCACGCAACGCCAGGAACCGGATCAGGTGCGGATTCTTTCCGGTGTGTATGAGGGCAAGACCACCGGCACGCCGATCTCGTTGATGATTGAGAACACCGACCAACGCTCCAAAGATTATGCGAACATCGCGGCGCGCTACCGGCCCGGCCATGCGGATGTGGCTTATGATATGAAATATGGCCATCGGGACCCGCGCGGCGGTGGCCGCTCATCTGCCCGCGAAACCGCGATGCGCGTGGCCGCGGGTGCCATCGCCCGCAAGGTGCTGGGGCAGGAGGTGGTTATCCGTGGGGCCATGGTGGCGATGGGCGCGCATGGGATTGATCGCGCGCGATGGAATTGGGCGCAGGTGGATGAAAACCCGTTCTTCTGCCCGGATGCTGAAGCTGCCATGAGTTGGGAAACCGAACTGGATGCAATCCGCAAGGCGGGGTCCTCTATCGGCGCGGTTTTGGAAGTGGTGGCCGAGGGCGTGAAGCCGGGGCTGGGCGCACCGCTTTATGGCAAGTTGGACGCCGATATCGCCGCCGCGTTGATGAGCATTAACGCGGTGAAGGCCGTGGAGATTGGGGACGGATTTGACGCTGCTGCGCTGCGCGGGGAAGCAAATGCCGACGAGATGCGGATGAAGAATGGGAAAATCGTTTTCCTTTCCAACCATGCGGGCGGGATTTTGGGCGGCATTGCGACCGGCCAGCCGATTGTGGCAAGATTTGCTGTAAAACCAACCAGTTCCATTCTAACTCCAAAGCTATCTGTTAACGCAGAAGGCGAAGAGGTGGAGGTGTTTACCAAGGGGCGGCATGACCCCTGCGTTGGCATTCGCGCCGTGCCGGTGGGTGAAGCCATGCTGGCTTGTGTGTTGGCGGACCATATGTTGCGCCACCGAGGGCAGACTGGGCAGTAAAGAATTTAAATATTTTTTAATCCATTGGCTTTTAAAAGTGGACATGGCTCCTTCCTCACTTTCAGCCCTGCCACAGCCCCCCTTGCCAGCTGCCAGTGGTACATCATGGCTGGTTATTGGCTCAATGCTCGCCGATCTGGCGTTTGAGACCGACAAACTTGGCCGGTTTACCGCCTTTGGGCCGGGCCGGGTGCTGGGGCGGCAAGCCAGCGACATTCTGGGGTTGGAACTGGCCAGCCTGTTGAACGGCCCTTCAGCTGAAGAAGCCGCCCTTAGCGCTAGTGAATTCAGATCGATCATCGTCACCATCTGCGTGGAATGTGTGGCCTGGCATGGGCGGGTACGGCTGAACGGCTTTGAGGCTACGCCTCGGCTTTACCGGCTTTCCCTGGCGCCGCGGCTTGCTGGCGGGAGTGTCGCTGGCATCTATGGCCTGCTATTCGATATGGAAGCGCCGGAAATGGCGCTACCCGGCCAAACTGATGGGATAGCTACAGAAACGCAGACTCACCTTGCCTCTGTGTTGGATGTTGAAACTGGTTTCTGGACCAGCAAGACCTTCGGAGACGAAATTGCCCGCAGGCTGGACCGGCTGGAAGTGGAAGAGCAGCCTGGGACCTTGCTGTATTTAGGGTTTTCCCGTGCCCCGGAAACGCTTTGGCCTGCCGTGGCGATGCGTCTGGCGGAGGAGTTGCGGGATATCGTCCGCCCCACGGATTTATTGGGGCGGATTGACGGCACCACCATAGGGTTATGGTGCGACAATATGGACCATTTGACCGGCGGGGAGCGCGCCTCGAAATTCTGTACCACTTTGCCAGCTTTGCTGCCTGAGACAACGCTGATTACGGTGGGTGTTTCGCCACGCTGGCCGGGAAGCGGGGAGGATGCCAGCACCGTGATGGAACATGCGGCCGTATCGCTGCGGCTGGCGGATTTTGCGAGCGCCGATGAAGCTGGATCCATGAGCGCGTGGCGGGTTTGGCAAACCGATTGAGGCGGAGGCTTAACGCATGGCCCGATGCACCGGGGTGGGTTGCGTGATCTACTCTGGAGCACGATGTTAGGCGGAGTATTCTGGAGCCATCATTTTGAAACTTCTCTCCGCTGTTTTTCTCGCCGGTCTGGCCGCCTCACCTGCCCTGGCCCGCCAAGACCCCACACCGCCGCCATCAGGCGAAGTGATCCATCTGTTTGGGCCAAATTCAATCACATCGCAGATTATGCCAGGAACGCCACCCAGCACACCAGGCAGCGCTTCTACTTCCGGTGAAACAACCAGCGCACAGCCAACGGCTGAACCCACATTTGGCGATATTTTTCACCAGATGTTCGTTACCGGCGACCCGAACAAGAATGCGCCCAATTTTCCGCGGGGGCGCAGCGGCGCGTTCTAGAGCAGGATGGTTTTAGATCGAATCACGAGAGTGATCCGCTCTAAAATCTGAATCCGCCTCGGTATCATCAAAATAGAGCGCGATTCAGACTTTAGGTTTGCTCGCAAACTGAGCGAACCTGAAGTCATCGCGCTCTGAAGCTTATAGGAGTTGGGCCAGACGATGCCGGCCCGATCGGTTGGTTAGGAATCCTTGGCGCGCAATAGATTGGCCTGGGCTTCGAGATGCTTGGCCATGTTGTCCATCCGCCAGGCTTGGATATCGTAAAACGTGACATAACCATGTTTCGCGGTATCGATCTGGCTGAAATGATCGACAACCGGCCTGAAATTCGCCGCCTTGGCCTGAGCGAGGGTGAGATGCCCGTTATGTGTGGTGTTGGCGGCGTAGAATTTCATCATGACTTGCTCTTGGCCCATCATATGGCGGCCTTGGCCGGCATGGCCAGGAAGGCGCATCATGGGCCCACCCATCGAGGCTACGCCCATGCCGCCCATGCCGCCTGCGGGGGGAGGAGTCGAACTGCCATTATCGGCAACCATTTGGGCCAGAGCCAGCCCTGGGGCCAGGGCAATAAGAGTGGCAAACAGAATACGGCGCATATGAACAACTCCAATCAGCTTATCATGCATGATCGGTAGCCGCGTGTTGTAACGCCAGTGTCTCTGCGCTGTGACAAAATAAAAACGGCGCCCGAAGA
The DNA here is from genome assembly GCA_021808055.1 of Pseudomonadota bacterium. The sequence continues at coordinate 27,429 of JAKBCH010000005.1, forward strand.
CGCCGTTTTTGAATGCTCCAGATAACTGGAAATTAGCGGGAGTAGAACTCGACCACGAGATGCGGTTCCATCTGCACGGGGAACGGCACATCCGCCAGCTTGGGTGCGCGCACGAAGCGGCCCTTCATGGCGCGGTGGTCGGTTTCGATATATTCTGGCACATCGCGTTCGCCGCTCTGCGCGGCATCTAGCACCACGGCAAGCTGCTTGGACTTCTCGCGGACCTCGATGATGTCGTTATCCTTCACCTGATAGGAGGGGATGTTGACCTTCTGGCCGTTCACGGTGACGTGGCCGTGGGAGACGAACTGACGGGCTGCGAACGGGGTGATCGCGAATTTCATGCGGTAGACAACCGCGTCCAGGCGGCGCTCCAGCAACTCAATCAGGTTCTCAGAGGTGTCGCCCTTCCGGCGGACGGCCTCTTCGTAATATTTGTAGAAGGTCTTTTCGGAAATATTGCCGTAATAGCCCTTCAGCTTCTGCTTCGCCATGAGCTGCACGCCGAAATCGGTCGGCTTCTTGCGGCGCTGGCCATGCTGGCCGGGGCCGTATTCACGCTTGTTAACAGGCGATTTAGCGCGGCCCCACAGGTTTACGCCCAGGCGGCGGTTGATTTTATACTTGCTCTCACTGCGCTTGGTCACGGCGCTGGTACCTTTCTTGTTAAATCCGCCAGTAGTCTCTTTTCCGTTTTCACGGCAAAGAGCGGGCGCGGGCGACCACCGCCCGTCCACGTTCCCGGCAACGAAGCGCGGCTCTAACGGGTTGCGCGGGGGGCGTCAATGGTTGTGGCGCGCTGCCAGCTTTGCGGCAAGGCGGCGAGAGACAGCCTGATTTGCCGCCGGGCGCGGTGAAGGCCGATTTCCGCTTGCCGACCCATCCAGACGCCCGCATCGCCCTTTGCGCGGGGCAACCAGCCCTGCCCTAGAATCAGCCCGTGCATGTTGCCTAGGCAAAGACCCAGCTCGCGCCGGTCCTCCGACTCAGGGTCGGTGTCAGCGGGGGAAATGGCGGGGCATAGCAGGGTAAAGCCCTTAACGGGTTCAGCAAAGCTGAATGATGCATAGCGCCCGCCTGACTGGCGGGTGAAGCGGGGCATGGCGTCCATTCCGCCGCTAACCGCCCGCAAGCGTGGCGTGTAGCCGGGCGTGAAACCTGCGATGAGCGCCTGTTCGTGCAGGCTGCGGCGCACCGCTGCCAGCCGCGCGCCGCTGGTAACATGTGGCGCGAAGAGCCGCCGGGCCGGGCTGCGACGCCCCATTTCATGGTAAAGCTCGCCGCGATTGGCGTTGCAAAAATAGGATTCACATTCCAGCCCTTCGGCCAGCATGATGTCGTGCCGGTCTAGCTCCAGATGATAATAGGTCATGGCTGGAGAAGTTTCGTCGTGCAGAATGGTGACGCCGTTGACGAGATGAACGACCGGGATGAGCACCCCCTGCGCATAGACGCAATGCAGGGGCGAAAGCCGCAGCGTTTTGAACGGTTTGCCGGGGCCAAACGCGCCGGGCAGAATGATGATTGGCCGGGCGGATTTGGCGGAACGGGGCCCGAGATCCAGCGTGCGCCAGCCGACCCAGCGCACCGGGCGGCGTTCCCCGGCAGCGTTGATGATGGGGTCGCCAGGGCGGATGGTTTCCACCGGCCGGTAGCCTTGCGGCGTGAGGATGCTGGTGCCACGCGCGTAACAGGGCAGCTCGCCACCCAAGGTAATGAGCGCGCCGCCGCTGCCATCCTTGGTGATGGCAAGGCTGGGAAGCGAGGTGCCGCTGGTGGCAACCGCAAAGGTTTGCGCGATGCTCCCTTGGTTGAGGATCTCGATGGTATTACCTGCAATGCTGACGAGATTGGGGGCGATGCCCACCAGATCCACCGCATCGAAGCTCGACATGCCAGCGATGCCCGGCAGGTCGGCGGCTGCGTCGTCCACAACCAAAAGGGCGGAGGTGCCGGTGAAACTAATCGGCGCGCCGGAGAGATCGGTGCTGGAGAGTTCCAGCGTGGTACCGGTGGCGATTTCCAGCGGGCCAGCACCGGTGAAACTGCCGCCTGCCATGAGCAGCTTGCCGCCTTGGGCCAAAATTGTGCCGGCGCCAAGCAAGGTGGCGGCATTGATGATACCATCGCCCGCAATTGTGCCGGTGACATCCAGCAAGGTTGCGGAAAGCTCCCCCCCCCGGCGAGACTGACATTGCTGAATGTGCCAGCCCCGGTGGCCGCAAGCCGCCCGTCGATAGTGAGCGTGCCGCCGGTTTGCGTGAATGTTGCGGCGGTGAGCCGTGCATCCGTGCCGATGAAGCCCTGCCCCGCCTGGAACGATGCCGCACCGGTGATATTGAGCTCGGCCGCGCCGCCCAGAGTGAGGCCGCCAGTGCCAATATAACTGGCCGCGGCAATCGTCGCGAAGCCGGTTATACCGATGGTGCCGCTATTATTTACGCCGCCGAGATTGCCCGAAGCGGCACCATAAGACTGGAGCGTGCCGAATGTGCCGAGGCTTAAGCTGCCCGCTGTAAAGGTGCCAGATTCATCCAGCACCGCAGCGCCGCTAACCCCGAGCAAAGCCGCGCCGGAAAGGTTGAGCGCGCTCACGACGGCAAGGCTGGAGCCAGCCCCCGCACCCGCCGCCGTGAGGGTGAGATTGCCAGAGATGCTGGCGGAATTGGTGAGCACTTCCAGCGCGCCAGCGCCGTTGGTGTCGCCGATAACGACATCGCCCGCCAGCGCGGCACTGGCGGCGGCACCGAGGATGACGTTGCCGCCATTATCGATCTGCAACGCCGTGCCGGAAAAGCCGCTGGCGATCAGCTCATCGTTAAATTCGATCTGCCCAGTGGCCAGCACACCGCCAAGGGCATGGGCTGTGGTATCCACATAAAGCCCGCCAGTGCTGCCGAAGGAGACGAGTTCAGCCTCGGTGAAGCCAAGCCCGGAATAACCATTCACCGTGCCGCTGCCGCCACGGTCTATGGCGATTAAACTTTGCAGCCCCGCCAGAATGCCGGTGCCGCTGCTGATCGTAAGCACGTCCAGCGCGCCGGTGCCGGTATAGCTGACGCTCGCGATCTCGGCATTGAGGCTGCTCAGGTTGCTGGCGGTGAGGGTCAGCGCGCTGGATGCTGAGCCTCCCGAAGCGGAGAGGCTGCCATGCGCGGAGGATAAAGTGATGGTGAGGCTTTGGGTGGTGGCGGCGGCCAGCGCCACGCTTATGCCCAACAGCGGCTGCGCCACCCCGGCTGTGGCCGCGATGCCGCCATTGCTGGTGACCGTGGCAATGTTTGAATGCAGAACAACCGTTGCATCGCCAGCGGCATCAAAGCTGGCGGCGGGCAGCAGCCCGGCAGGGATGTTGGAAAAGATTGTGTAGCTTTGCGTGGTGCCGTTGGAATCCACCCCCGAGACAACGAAAGAAGACGCACCCGAGATGGTGCTGATATTGTGCACCACTAAGCCAGTGAGGCCGGGAAAGACCAGCTCATCCCCAACGGCAAAGCCTGAGACCGTGCCGGAAAATGCTTCCGGCCCGGAGATGACGAATGCACCGCCATTGCCACCCAGCGGGTTGGCATAACCGCCGGTAACAGGCAGGCTGCCCGGCCCGCCGAAATTCAAAGTGACGCCGCTTTGCACAGTGAGCGGGGTGGTGTTGAAAATGCCGACAAGGGGCGTGACCGGACCCAGCACCATCACGCCGCCGCCCGCAACATCCAGGTTCACACCAGAGGAGACCATGCCGGCATCAATTTCCAGCGTTTCGCCCTGCAAGGCGAGGATGGTGCCAGTGCCATCGATCATGCCCGAAGCGGAGAAATCTCCCACGGAAAGCGTACCGTTACCTTCCAGTATGGCACCGCTGGCAAGGGTCAGCTCCTCCTGAAAGTCGTTCGCGGCACCGGTATCCACCGTTAGCCCGCTTGCGAAATCCACCAGGGCGTTGGTGTTGAGCACCAGCTCGCCTTGCAGGGAAGCCGTGCCGCCGATGAGGAGCTGGCCGGATTCTACAATGTCCTGCGTCGCGATTGTTCCGAAATCGTAACTCGTTCCACCCAGAAGGGCGGAATTATACGGCAGCTCAAGCACGGCACCCGGTGCTATGGAAACCGCGCCATTGCCAACAAGATTGCCGAGAGCGGAGAGCGTACCGCTGACATCCAGCGTGCCGGAGAGTGTATCAATGCCGGTGACGAGCGTTTGCGCGCCTTGTGCGTAAGTGGCCGTGCTGGCGGGCGCGCCCACCGTGTTGAGGTAGATGTTGCCAGAGGTGACCGCACGCGGCAGCACGCCATCGTGGTTCCAGAGATCATAGGTAAGATGCTGGCCGGAAGCGAGCGATGGCCCGGCAAATTCCAGCGAAGTGAGCAGCGTGTTGAGTGCACCGATATCGTTGGCGCTGAGCGTGAGGTGGATGGTGCCGGTGCCGATACCATCCGCCGAGATGCCGGTGAGTGCGCTGTAATCGGGCAGCAGCAATGCGCCCGCAGAAACAGCCAGGGTGAGTTGCAGCGTTTCCTCAGCCCCTAACCCCATCGCGGCAAGGGCGCTGGCTGTAGGGTCTGATAGCAGCAAATCTGGCAAGGCAAGCGGCTGGTTGGGCGAAAGCGTAACCAGCTTGGTGGGGGCCACAAAGGCAGGCGCTGTTTGCGGCACGATGGACAGCGCGAAATCGCTCTGTGCGGCAGCACCTTTATTATCAGTGGCGGAGAGGGAAATCTTGTCCGATGTTATGCCGGATGGTTCGGTAAAGGATAATGTGGCCAGCGCGGCGTTGACCTGGGCTGTGCTGCCGGAAATTTGCAGCGTGTTGCCGCTGGAGACCACAGCCGCGCCCCCGCTGGCGTTGGCCGAGAGGGTTGCGGCGCTGTCTCCCGTCACCAGTTTCAGGCTGATGGCGGCACCCGCCGCGGAATCAGTCACCACCAAGCTGGTGGGCAGGCCGATCAAGGACGACAGGCTCGGTTGCCCGGCTATGGCGGTGATGGTCGCGGGAACGTTGATGTTTATGCTAGAGCTCACAACTCAAGGTTACATAAATTCAACAGTGGATCAATAAAACCTTGCCGATTCACATAAATAATTCTCTGGAAACAACCATGGCAGAGCGTGCCGCGCCGCTCCATACTATGGGCATGAAGACAAGGCATAAGAACTCGAAGCCTAAACCGCTGGAAAGCATGGCAAAACGTGCACCCTTGCCCAGCCGCGATTCGATTAAGCGTTTTCTGGCGGAAGCGCCGGGGGCACCGCATTTCCGCGACATTGTGCGGGCGTTTTACGTGGCGCCGGAAGACCGCAAAGCGTTGCGCGGCATTGTGAAATCGCTGGAGGTGGAGGGCCATGCCGAGCGCGCCGGGCGCAAACGCCATATAGAAGCGGGGCGGCTGCCTGAAAATGCGCTGGTGGAGGTTACGGGAATTGACCGCGACGGGGAAGCCATCGCCCGGCCGGTGGTGTGGGACGCACCAGGCAGGCCACCGGTGATATTCATGCAGCCGGAGCGTAAGGGCACCGCCGCATTGGCGCCGGGGGCCAAGGTGTTGGCGCAGCTAAGGCGCATTGGGCCGGACAAATATGAAGGCCGGACCATTAAACGCGTTGAGGGGCAGAGCGGCAGCATTGTCGGGCTGTTCCGCAAGACAGCGCAGGGTGGGCGGATAGAGCCAACCGACCGCCGGCAGAAAGGCGAATGGGTGGTGCCAGAGGGCGAGACGATGGGGGCGATGGAGGACGAAATTGTCCGCGCTGAACCGCTGCCAGGCAAGCCGTTCGGGGCGAAGCCCGCGCGGGTGACAGAGCGGCTGGGCAATGCGGAGGATGCGCGCTCGGTAAGCCTCATCGCCATCGCCCAGCACGGGATACCGATGGAATTTTCTGAAGGCGCGCTAAGAGATGCCAAAAAGGCCAAGCCCGTGGCACTGGGAAAGCGGACAGATTTGCGCGCGTTGCCGCTAATCACCATCGACGGCGCCGATGCACGGGATTTTGACGACGCCGTGTTCGCCGCGCCGGAACCGCATGGCTACCGGCTGATCGTGGCGATCGCGGATGTGGCGCATTATGTGAAGCCCGGTAGCGCGCTGGACCGCGACGCCCGGACGCGCGGCAATAGCTGCTACTTCCCCGACCGCGTGGTGCCGATGCTGCCCGAGGAGCTTTCCAACGGGCTGTGCTCGTTAAAGCCCGATGAGGAACGCGGCTGTTTGTTTGTGGAAATGCATATCGACGTGCATGGCAACAAGCTGCGCCACGCTTTTGGGCGCGGGTTGATGCGCTCAGCCGCGCGCAAGACCTATGAGGAGGTTCAGGCGGAGTTTGAGGATAATCCTGAGAATCACGCCCATATCTATGCGGCCTATCATGCGTTGAGCGAAGCGCGGGCCAGGCGGGGTACGCTGGACCTTGATCTGCCGGAGCGCAAGGTGACGCTGGGCGATGATGGGCAGGTGCAGAACGTGGCCCCCCGCCCGCGTTTGGCCGCGCATAAGCTCATCGAGGAATTCATGATCCTCGCGAATGTCTGCGCCGCGGAGGAACTTGAGCGGTTGAAGCTGCCCTGCATGTACCGTGTGCACGCGCCGCCGACGCCGGAGAAGCTGGATAATTTGCGCGGGTTTTTGGCGACGCTCGATATCTCATTAAAACCGGGCGACCAATTGCATCCGCGTGACCTGGACGGGATTCTGAAGCTCGTGGCGGGCACGGCGTCCTCAACCTTGGTGAATGAGACGATCCTGCGCTCCCAGAGCCAGGCGGAATATTCTCCTGAAAATCTCGGGCATTTTGGCTTAGCGCTGAGCCGCTACGCGCATTTCACCTCACCAATTCGCCGGTATGCCGATTTGCTTGTGCACCGCGCGTTGATTAAAGGGCTGAGGCTGGGAGCTGACGGGCTGACAGAGGAAGAGATGCACGCCTTTGCCGACTCAGCCGAGCACATCACCGCCACTGAACGCCGCGCCACGCTGGCGGAACGCGATTCGACTGACCGCTACCTTGCGCTCTATTTGCAACACCGCGTGGGAGAGTTGTTCCAGGCCAGGGTTTCGGGGGTGACGAAGTTCGGACTCTTCGCCACTTTAACGGAAAGCGGTGCAAGCGGGTTTTTGAGCATGGCAAGTTTGCCGGATGATTACTGGATGTTTGACGAACGCACCCAGACTTTGTCCGGCCGCAAGAGCCGTGTTGTGTTCTCATTAGCTCAAGAGATTGAAGTGCGGCTGAACGAGGCAAGGCCGGTGACAGGCGGGTTGCTGCTTGGGCTGGCCGGGGCACCTGCCCGCGGGCGGCCGCGTGCGGATGGCAAGGCGAAGCCCACGAAAAAAACCAAAATGAAGCCGAAGCGCGCGCGGTGAGGCAAAGGGCTGTTCTTTTTCTGTTTTGCCTGCTGTTGCCGGTGGCACTGTGCTGCCGCGCGGCGGATGCTGCCGCGAATTTCGACACCGCGGCAGCGGCGAACGTGTGGTCGGTGGCGCTGGCCTATATCGCGCCTCGTGCGTTAAACCCGGTTACGATTCCGCAGATGACGCTCTGGGGCTTGAACGGGCTTGCCGCCCTGGACCCCAACCTCAACACCACCTTGCAGAGCGGCGAAATTCGGCTGTTTGGACCGAACCAGCTTTTAGCGGCGATTCCCGCCCCCGCGCCAACAGATGCAAAGGGCTGGGGCGAGGCCGCAGCAAAAATTGCGGCGGCGGCATATGCGGCCTCCCCGGCGTTGCAGCAAGCGGGCACGCAAGGGATTATAGGCAATTTCTTCGACGAGCTGTTCAACCATTTCGACCCTTATTCTCGATACGAAGACCCCTTGCAGGCCGCGCAGGACGAATTGATGATTACCGGCCTTGCCGGGACGGGACTGACCTTGAAGGACCAGCATGGCAAAGTGGTGATTGCCCGCGTGGCCGCGGATAGCCCGGCATCGGACGCGGGACTTCAGCCTGGCATGATCGTTAACGCGATGAATGGCCAAACCGCTTATGGCGGCATGGCGAATACGCTGAATGAGGATATGGCGGGGCTTGCCGGAACCAGCGTTTCAATATCCGTAACCGACCCGCAAGCGGATATGGATGAAGCGCCGCAAAGGCTGACGCTGATCCGCGGTTTTATTCCGCCGCAAACCGTATTCAGCGAGCCGCCCGTGGTGGCTGGCACCGCATATCTTAAAATTACCGGCTTTAATAAAGGTACGGGGGATCAGTTTTCGGCCCTCCTGGCGAAAATCATGTCTCAGCCCGTAGCACCTACAGGGTTGGTGTTGGATTTGCGGGGCAACCGGGGCGGCGTGCTCCGCCAGGCGGTGATCGTAGCGGATTCGCTGCTAGAATCCGGCCCGATCGCAGAAACGAATGGGCGGGATTCAGATGCCGACCAGATGTTCAAGGCCGAGGGGGCAGACCTGACAAACGGTGCTCCGTTGGCCGTGTTGGTGGATGGGCAGACTGCCAGTGCCGCTGAAATATTGGCTTCAGCCCTGGCCGATGACGGGCGCGCGGTGGTGATTGGCTCGGAAACACTCGGCAAGGGCCTGGTGCAGACCGTGACCTCTCTGCCCGATGGTGGCGAACTTTATGTAACCTGGAGCCGGGTTTTGGCGCCTAGGGGATGGCCCTTGCAGGGGCTGGGCCTGATGCCGCAGATTTGCACCAGCAATGGGGCCGTTGCCCTCAACCAGCAGCTTGCGGCGCTGGCCAATGGCCGGAACCTCATGGCACCAGCATTGAGCCAGGCGCGGGCCATGCGCCCACCCGTTGGTATTGCCGCCATGCTGGCCGTGCGGGGCAATTGCCCGGCGGATATTGGCGGAGAGCTTGACGAGCAGGCCGCGGCGGCCGTGCTTAGCACACCAGAAATTTACCAATCGGCGCTATTGCATTAACGATGGGTACTTGACGAAACCAGCCAAGCTGGGCGATACGGCCCGCTCTCGGAGATTCTAATCATGGCTAAATCTAACGTCGTCCAAATCAAGCTCGTTTCTACCGCTGATACTGGCTACTTCTATGTGACCAAGAAGAATGCCCGTGCGCAGACCCAGAAGCTTGAACTGAACAAGTATGATCCGGTCGTGCGCAAGCACGTGAAATTCAAGGAAGCCAAAATCAAGTAACGCACCGCGTTACTTGCAAATGGCCTAGATTTCACGGGAAACCAAACGGGTCGGCCCCTTAATATATCCCTCGACATGGTTTATGTCTGAGGGGTTTATTTTATGCGCGTATTTACCTGCGACGCCTGTGAGCAGACATTGTTTTTTGAGAACAATGTCTGCGAGCGATGCGAGCATGAACTGGGCTTTTTGCCCAGCACCATGTCTATGTTGGCGTTAACGCGGGATGGCGAGGTTTTACTGGACCTTAAAAGCAAAAACAGTTACGCCTATTGTGCCAATGCCGCGCAGGGCGCGTGCAACTGGGTGGTGACTCGGCCCGGAGAGCTTTGCACCGCCTGCCGCCATAACCAGACCATCCCGGATCTCTCGCTTGATGAAAACCTTAAAGCCTGGCGCGCTTTGGAAACGGCGAAGCATCGGCTGATTTATACGCTGCTGCGGCTGAAACTGCCACTCAGAGATTTGGCCGAAGACCCGGTGCATGGACTGGCTTTCGATTTTCTGGCCGACCCGCCCGGCCCTGGCCCTCGTATTTTAACTGGTCATGATGAGGGGCTGATCACGATCAACCTCGCGGAGGCCGATGGCGCGGTGCGGGAACGTTTCCGCGCGGAAATGGGGGAGCCATACCGCACATTGCTTGGCCATTTCCGGCACGAGGTGGGCCATTACTACTGGAATGAGCTGGTGCGGGATGGTGGCAGGCTTGAGGATTGCCGCCTGGTATTTGGAGATGATGAGCGCGATTACGGCGAGGCGCTGCAACAGCATTATGAACAAGGCCCGCCCGCCGGCTGGGAAGAAAATTATGTCTCGGCCTATGCAACGATGCATCCCTGGGAGGATTTCGCGGAGACCTGGGCACATTATCTGCACATTATCGACACGTTGGAAACAGCTTCCGCTTTTGGGCTGCGCATTCACCCTCACCGTACCGAGGATGAGATACTGCACGCGGATATCGATTTTAATCCCTACCGGGTGGAAACCATTGAGACCTTGATAGAAGCCTGGCTGCCCTTAACCTTCGCAATGAATGCGCTCAATCGTTCGATGGGACACACTGACATGTATCCATTTGTTTTATCTGGGCCGGTTATTCAAAAACTTGGGTTCATTCATCGTCTTGTTCGGGAGCAAAAGGCGGCTGAAATCAACAAGCCCGCCAGAATGTTGGCACCCAACCCGCCACCGCCTTCAGACCCCCCTGCTCCGCCCGGCCCCTCGCCCAAAAGGCCGCCCGTGGAGCCGCCGCCTGAACCCGGCCCGGATATTAGGCCCCCGATTGAAGAGCCGCCCATGGAGCTTCCCCCTCAGGAAATGCCACCGCCTCCCCCGGGAGGTGAACCGCTGCCTCTGCAAGCATAATATCTGGCTGTGTTAAAAATGCTTCCAGCCAGAAGAGGCAAGGTGAAGCGGAATGTTCTCATCTCCGTATAGTTCAACCCCCTCCCCGGCTTTAAATACGCCGATTTTAGTGATTTTTACGCCTGCGCACGCGGCGCACAGGGCTTCGGTTTTTTCCGGCGGGACAGCGAGAATAAGCTCGTAATCATCGCCGCCGGTGAGGCGAAGCTCCAACACCTCCGGCCCTTGAGCTGCCGCTTCAGGTGAGATGGGCACAAGGGCGGCCTGAACCACGGCGGACAAGCCTGATTCGCGGCAAACATGGCCGAGATCCTGCATCAAACCATCCGAGATATCGATGGCGGCGGTGGCGATACCCTCCAAGGAAAGACCCACGCGCGGTTCTGGCAGCAAAGAGCGTTGGGTTAAGAACCCCGTGGGGTCTGGGCGCTTGCCCAGCCTGGCTTCCAGGCCCAAGGCTGCGTCGCCAATGGTGCCAGTCACCCAGATTTCATCCCCGGCTTTGGCACCGTTGCGGCGCAGCGCCTGGCCGGGGGCGACATGACCAAGGAGTGTGACCGATAGCCCGATATCCGCACGGGAGGATGAAGAATCACCCCCCAGCAGGGTGATACCAAACTGCAGCTGGTCCGCCGCCAACCCGGCGGCAAACGCGGCAAGCCAGCCCTCCGGCAAATTGGGCGGCAAGGCGGTGGTGAGAAGATAACCCAAAGGCACAGCGCCCATGGCCGCGAGGTCTGATAAATTGCGGCGCAGCAATTTGCGCGCAATCATACCCGGATCGTCCCCGGTTAAAAAATGCACGCCTTCCAGCATCTGGTCGACCGTAAGAACAAGTTGCCGCCCAGGCGGCGGGGTGAGAACGGCCGCGTCATCCTTCAGACCCAGCCCGGCTTCTCCGGCCAGTGGGGCAAAAAATGCCGCAATCCGGTCGAACTCGTTCATCAGCTTGCGGCGGTGAATTCCGCCGGACGGAGCAGATGCGCCAATTTATCCAGCACGCCGTTTAACATCCGCGGTTCCTCGCCCGAGAAAAACCCGTGGGCGACATCGAGATATTCGTTGATGACCACCTTGGCGGGGGGACCATCGGTCATCCAGAGCTCCGCACCGCCCGCGCGAAGCGAAGCGCGCAGCACAGGGTCCAGCCGGAGCATGGGCCAGGCTTCCGGCAGCGCCTGCGTGATCATGCCATCCAACGTATCTTGCTGCTCGGTGGCCGTACGGACAATGCGGGTGAACAGCGGCACATCGGCATCCGGCAAATTGCCATCCTCCAGCCCGCCCTGCCAAGGGAGCTGCCCCATGCGGTGGCGGACAAACTGGTCTATAACCGTTTCTGTGCTCATCTCAGCATGTTCTGATTGATAAAGCGCCTGCACGGCGGCGATACGGGACAAGGTTCGGGGACGGGTCATGACATGAACCTGCGCTTCAAGGCTATTTGTTTAAGGCAGGCTACGGCGGCTTCAGCGCCCTTATTGGCGCCGGTTTCGCGGGAGCGTGCCTGGGCTTGGGCCAGCGTATCCACCGTTAGAAGCCCGGTGCCAAGGCAAAGACGATTATTTACCGCCACTTGCATCAGCCCATCCATGGCGGCGGTGCAGACGAACTCGTAATGGTCGGTTTCGCCGCGCACCACACAGCCGAGCGCGATGAAACCATCATAAGCAGGCTGGGCTGAAGCCGCGATGGCCAGTGCCTGGGGAAGTTCAAACGCCCCGGCGACTTCGATAATTTCAAGCGAGGCATTCACCTGGGTGAAAATATCCCGCGCCGCGTCCAACATGCCATCGACAACATTCCGGTAATAAGGCGCGCTGATGGCAAGGATTTTGGGTGGGGCGCCCGAGAGTTTTGGAGCCTCGGGCAAGGGAGCGTCAGCGGTGCTCATGGCGATTCAATTGGCCTCAACACCGGAAAGGCTGCGTTGATCGACAACGTTCAGCCCATACCCCTCCAGACCAATGATGTTGCGCTTATGGTTGGAGAGCAGGATCATGTTCTTCACCCCAAGGTCCAGCAGAATTTGCGCGCCGGTGCCGTATTCCCGTAGGTCGCGGCTTTCGCATTTACCATCCAACAGGGCGCGCAAGCCGGTGGACATGGCCTTTTCGCGCTGCTCGCGCACGATCACCACGACGCCCCGCCCGGCCTTGGCAATTTCGCGCATTGCCCCTTGCAAGGCGGCGAAATGGCCGTTGCCCAGAACATCGCTCAGCAGATCCATGCCATGCATACGCACAAGCACGGGTTCATCGCCGGAAATATCGCCTTTGACCAATGCCAGATGCTCAATGCCATCGACCTTGCTTTCAAAGGCCACCATGCGCCAGGCTGTGCCGTCTTGCGTGGTGATATTGCCTTGCTCAACGCGCTTGACCAGCCGCTCCGTGGTGCGGCGATGGGCGATAAGGTCCGCGATGGTGCCGAGCTTGATGTTATGGCGCTGGGCGAAGGCCACGAGCTCCGGCAGACGGGCCATGGTACCATCGTCGTTGATGATCTCGCAGATAACGCCCGCCGGGATAAGCCCAGCCAAGCGCGCGATATCCACCGAGGCTTCTGTGTGTCCGGCGCGGACCAGCGTACCGCCATCCCGCGCCATGAGAGGGAAAATATGGCCTGGGGAAACGATGTCGTCGCGGCCCAGCTCCGGGTTTATGGCGACGGCCACCGTGCGAGCGCGGTCCGCTGCGGAGATGCCGGTGGAGATGCCTTCCCGCGCTTCGATGGAGATGGTGAAGGCGGTTTCGTGCCGGCTGCCATTGGCATGGGTCATCAATTTCAGGCCCAGCGCGTCGCAGCGAGATTTGGTCATGGCCAGGCAGACCAGGCCGCGGGCGTGTTTGATCATGAAATTGATCGCGTCCGGCGTGGCGAATTGCGCGGGGATAACCAGATCCCCCTCGTTTTCACGATCCTCGTCATCGACCAGGATAAAAATGCGCCCCGCGCGGGCTTCCTCAATAATTTCAGCAGCTGAGGAGATGTAATCCTGCAAGCCATTGGTTTCGAGGGATTTGAGGCCGTCCATTCAAAACAATCCTTTCCCGGGGGAAATTTAAATGCGCCAGCGCGCAGTCAAGCACCCTTAAAGCTAAGTTGCCGCGCGAGATAGCGCGCCAGCATGTCTATTTCCACATTCACCGGGCTTCCGGGGTGCAGCGTTGCAAAATTGGTGTGCGCCGCTGTGTGCGGGATAATGTTCACGCCGAAGCGGAGGCCATCAACCTCGTTAACCGTGAGGGAAACACCGTTAAGGGCTATGCTGCCCTTGGCGGCCACAAAGGGGGCCAGCGCGGGCGGCAGCTCAAACACCCAGCGCGTTGACCCGTTTTCCGGCGTTATGGAGATAACAATCGCAAGGCCATCAACATGGCCGGAGACCAGATGGCCGCCCAGCTCATCCCCCAGGCGCAGCGAGCCTTCAAGGTTAACCAGCGTGCCAGGCTGCCATTCGCCCAGAGATGTTTTGGACAATGTCTCGGCAGAAACCTCGACTTTGAACCAGTCCGCCCCTGCCTCGATAACCGTGAGGCAGACGCCCGAGCAGGCGATGGAAGCGCCGAGTTTTTTCTCAGCCCTGGCCCATACCTCGTTTTGAGGGGTTTGGATGGTGAAGCGTGCATCCTGCCCGCCGCCGATGGCGGTGACGGCGCTGATGCTGCCAACGCCTGTGATGAGTCCGGTGAACATATCGATAGCTGGCCTATGCGGCGCGAGTGAATTGGGAAAGCATATCATGCCCTAGCCGCTTTGAGAACATGAACGCGAAGCGGGGAGCGTCTTCAAGTTTGGAAACCCCAAAACCCTCCGCCGCCGGAAAGCCATCGCCGCCGATGATGCAGGGGGCATGAAACCAGGAAATACGGTCCACCAGCGCAGCGCGCAGCAGACCGGCCGCCAGGGTGCCGCCACCTTCAGCCATGATCAGGGTAAGTCCCTCTTGCGCCAAAGCGGACATGCCTGCGCGCAAATCCACCCCCGCATTGGTGCCGGGAAGTTCGATCAGCTTAACGCCCGCATCTTCCAGTGCCCGGCGGCGGTGTTTATCCGCGCTATCACGATGTAAAATCCACAGAGGATGCTGGGCGGCACCGCGCACCAACTTGGAGAGCAAGGGCGTACGCAACTGCGAATCGACCACGATTCTGACCAGCGGGGCTGTGCGGAACCCCTCGATCCGGCAGGTAAGCTCTGGGTCGTCTTCCAGCACTGTGCCAACGCCGGTCAGCACCGCATCGTGCCGCCCGCGCATGGCGTGGACCGCGCGGCGGGCCTCTGTGCCGGTGATCCATTGGGATTCGCCGCCCGCCGTTGCGATCCGTCCATCCAGAGAGGTGGCGAGCTTGAGGTGAAGCAATGGCCGCCGCTCCCGCTGCACAGTTGCAAAACCGGCGATTACAGCTTCACATTCCTGCCGCAGCACATTTTCAGTCACCTGAATGCCGGCAGATTTGAGCCGGGCAATGCCCGCGCCATTGACCTTTGGATGCGGGTCTTGCGCGCCAAGGACAACACGGGTGATGCCAGCAGCAATTAACGCTTCAGTACACGGGCCTGATTTTCCAGCAAAACTGCACGGTTCAAGTGTCACATACGCGGTGCCACCCCGCGCCTGTTCGCCTGCCGCACGCAGGGCGATCACCTCAGCATGCGGCCGACCACCAGGCGCTGTGAAACCCCGCCCGGCAACGCGACCATTTTTTACGATCACGCAGCCAACCGAAGGATTGGGAGCCGTTTGCCCCAGACCGCGCTTGGCGAGGGCAATTGCCGTGCGCATGAACTCGATATCGCTCATTCCGTGGAATTATCCGGCTTCGCCAAAGGCGTGCCTTCCATGTCACCCAGAAAAGCTTCAAAATCCTTAGCTTCCCTGAAATCTCTGTAAACGGAAGCGAAGCGGACATAGGCCACCGCATCCACTTCTTTCAGGGCCTCCATCACCGCCTCGCCGATGGATTCGCTGCGGACCTCACCATCGCCGCTGGCTTCGAGCTTGCGGACAATGCCATTAACGATCCGCTCCTGCCGGTCTTCATCCACTGGGCGCTTGTTCAGCGCCACGCGAATGGAGCGGGCAAGCTTGTCACGGTCGAACGCGACACGGCGGCCATCAGCCTTCAGTACGGTGAGCTCACGCAACTGCACCCGCTCAACCGTGGTGAAACGCTGACCGCACCCGGCACAGAAACGGCGGCGGCGGATGGCGCTGCCGTCATCGGTGGGGCGGCTATCCTTCACCTGGGTGTCGGCATCTCCACAGAAGGGGCAGCGCATGACGGTTTCTGCTTAGCGGTAGATGGGGAAGCGGGCGCAGAGCGCCTTCACCCGCGCACCAACCGCTGCTTCCGCCGCATCGTTGCTGCCATCGTTGGACCTGGAAAGACCATCCAGCACTTCGCCAATCATCAGGCCGATTTCCTTGAACTCGGCGATGCCAACCCCCCTGGTGGTGGCGGCAGGCGTGCCAAGGCGAATGCCGGAGGTGATGGCGGGCTTGGCCGGGTCAAACGGAATGGCGTTCTTGTTGGCGGTGATGTGGGCGCGTTCCAGAGAGGCTTCCGCTGCCTTGCCGGTGGCGTTCTTGGGGCGAAGATCGACCAGCATAAGGTGGGAGTCAGTGCCGCCGGAGACGATGGCAAGCCCTTGTGCCACCAATGTTTCCGCCAGGGTTTTGGCGTTGGCGACAACGGCTTTCTGATAGGTCACGAAATCCGGCGTCAGCGCCTCACCAAAAGCCACGGCCTTGGCGGCGATGACATGCATCAGCGGGCCGCCTTGCAGGCCAGGGAAGATGGCAGAATTAATTTTTTTGGCAATGTCCTCATGGTTGGTGAGCACCATGCCGCCACGTGGCCCACGCAGGGTTTTGTGGGTGGTGGTGGTGACAACATGGGCGTGGGGCAGCGGGTTGGGGTAGATGCCTGCTGCGACGAGGCCGGCAAAATGCGCCATGTCCACCATGAAGAACGCACCGATTTCATCGGCCACGGCGCGAATGCGCGCAAAATCGATAAAGCGCGGGTAGGCCGACCCACCGGCTATGATCATCTTTGGCTTGTGCTCGCGGGCCAGCCGCTCCAGCTCCTCGTAATCCAGCAGCCCATCATCGCGGCGCACGCCGTATTGAATGGCGTTGAACCATTTGCCGGACATGTTGGGGGCGGCACCATGGGTGAGATGCCCGCCCGCGGCGAGCGACATGCCAAGGATGGTGTCGCCAGGTTTGATGAGCGCCAGAAAAACCGACTGGTTGGCCTGAGAGCCGGAATTGGCCTGCACATTGGCAAAGCCCGCGCCGAAAATTTTCTTGGCGCGCTCGATGGCCAGGGTTTCAACCTCGTCAGAAGGCCCGCAACCGCCATAGTAACGCTTGCCCGGATAACCTTCGGCGTATTTATTGGTGAAAACCGAGCCCTGAGCCGCCAGCACGGCCGCGGAGACGATATTCTCCGAAGCGATCAGCTCGATGCCGTCCTGCTCGCGCGCCAGTTCGCGGCCGATAATGGCGGAAATTTCAGAGTCGGTTTCCGCCAACGGGGCGGCAAAAAAACGCTGCAAATGTGGAGCTAAAACCTGATCATTCATGGGGTTGTTTCCGTGATTTGATTTAATTTATCAATCCGGCGTTGGTGCCGGCCGCCTTCGAATTTGGTGGTTAGAAACGTGCTCAGAATATCG
The DNA here is from genome assembly GCA_021808055.1 of Pseudomonadota bacterium. The sequence goes on from JAKBCH010000005.1 coordinate 44,599, forward strand.
AGTGCGACTTCCTCACCGATAATCCGCGCGCCGAGAGCCAGCACATTCGCATCATTATGCGCGCGGGTAAGGCGGGCGGTGGTCACATCGTGCACCAGCCCGCAACGGATACCTGGGTGTCGGTTGGCGGCGATAGACATGCCGATACCGGTGCCACAGACGAGAACGCCGAAATCGACTTGCTTTTCCACTACGGCGGCACAAACCACCTGGGCGAAATCAGGGTAGTCAACGCTGGCGGAGCCATCCGTTCCGTAATCGCGCACCTCATGCCCAGCCTCAACGAGCGCTGCCGCCAGCCTGGTTTTAAGCGCCAGGCCACCATGGTCGGCGCCCAGCGCCAAAATCAAACACCGAGTCATGCTGCCGTTTATCATGCTGTCAAGCTTGTTGGAACCATTCGTTCAGGTATGGCAGCCGCCGATTAAGTGCGGTCATTTTTAAACAGTTTTAAGACCTTGGGTTGCTCGGGCGTGGCGAGGTGCCAAGCTGTAATGCCAATGCCGCCGTTGGCTGCGCCTGAACGGGGGCCGAGACGAGCATCGCAAGGGCCGAACCGGCCTGCAGTACGCCAGATTTGCTGGCTTTGAGGAAATATTGCGCGGCGACAGGCAGATTCTGCACGGTGCCGAGCCCTTGTGCATAGCAATAACCAAGGGCCAGAAAGGCAGGTCCGAAATTTTGCGCGGCGGCTTTTGAAAACAGGGCAAAGCCGTGAAGCTGGTCCTGATCCACGCCCTGGCCGAAGAGATAGAGATAGCCGAGTGCCGTTTCGCCTGCGGGGTCTGCCTGTGCGGCAGCGCGCGAAAACCAGAAAGCGGCGGCGGAGTCGTCGCGCGTAATGCCAAGGCCGGTTTGGTAAGCAAAGCCAAGGCTGGTTTGCGCCTGGGCCAAACCGCTGAGTGCCGCCGCGCGGAACCAGGCGGTGGCCAGCGTTGCATCCGGTGCTACGCCACGGCCGGTTTGGTAGGCGCGGCCCGTGGCGAATTCCGCCGCGACATTCCCCGCCCGCGCGGCTTGCTGGTAAAATGCGAACGCAGCCTGGTCGTTTTTGGGAAGGGTGATTTCAGCCTGGGTCCGCTGGCTGTCCAGCAAGGTGGCGAGGGCGTAGGCGGCATTTGCATCGCCGGTCGCGGCACGGCTTTGCAAAGCTGCCAGCGCGGCTGTGTTATAGGCTGCGCGTGAAATCAAAACCGCGATCGGTTCCGGGGCGGGCTCAGGCATCGGCGTGGCGGCCAGCAAAAAGGCTTTTGGGATAATCGACGACGAAACCACAGGCGCCAAAAATGGTCGCGTTAAAACCGGCGCGGAAGGCCGCGGCATCGACAGAAACACAAGAAAAGCCATGACCAGAACGGCGCACAACAGAACCGGCCAGGAAAGCCTTTTGGCTGGCCTTTCAGCTACCGGCGTTATAATTTTATGATGGGCCTGAAACCCTGCACGTATCTGTTCGTAGATACGCGCCTGGGCGGAGGGTTCCAGCGTTAACGCGGCGCGCAGATCAGCCAGGGTGACGCCTGCGGGAAGTTTGAAGGCACCGCCAGCGAAGGCCTGGGCAAAAACCGCTTCAAGAATCGCCTCTGGCCCCATGCGCTTGACCACGCTCGCCGACATACGCAACTCCCGATTAAGTTCCCGCCACGGCCAAAGGGCCTTTCATTTAACCAATCTAGCTGCGCTTACGGAGTCGCCTAGCATCCAACTCTTAACGGAAGGCTTAATTCCGCGCGCGATGAAACGCAGCCTCCCATCGCGGCGCAGAAATATTTGGAGTAGGAGCACAACTATGATTACCCAGAAATTCCCCCTCACACGCCTGCGCCGCAACCGGCTTGACGATGCCACCCGCCGAATGGTGGCTGAGCACAAACTTTCAGTGGATGATCTGATCTGGCCGATCTTCATCCGTGAAGGGGGCGGCGGCCCGACAGAAGTGGCGGCCATGCCGGGCGTGTTCCGCGTGAGCGTTGAGGGGTTGGCCGCCCATGTGGAAGCGGCGGCGAAGCTGAATATCCCTGCCCTCGCCTTGTTTCCCGCCACGCCGGCTGAGCTGAAAAATACCGAGGGCACGGAGGCTTTGAACCCGGAGAACCTGATGTGCCGGGCGGCACGCCTGCTGAAGAAGGAATTTCCGCAGATCGCCCTGGTGGGGGATGTGGCACTCGACCCGTATACCGACCATGGCCATGACGGTTTGCTGCGCGATGGTTATGTCGCGAACGATGAAAGCGTGGAGGCTCTGGCCAAACAGGCGGTGAATCAGGCCGAGGCGGGAATTGATATCATCGCACCCTCTGACATGATGGATGGCCGGATTGGGGCGTTGCGCCAGGCATTGGATAAGCAGGGACTGATCCATACCCGGCTGTTAAGCTACGCGGCCAAATACGCCTCGGCTTTTTATGGGCCGTTCCGGGATGCCATTGGTAGCCAGGGCGCGTTGAAAGGCGACAAAAAGACCTACCAGATGAACCCCGCCAATTCTGACGAAGCCTTGCGCGAAGTGGCGATGGACATTGCCGAGGGTGCTGACATGGTGATGGTAAAGCCGGGTATGCCGTATTTGGATATCATTCGCCGCGTGAAAGACGAGTTCGCCGTGCCGGTATTCGCCTATCAGGTATCTGGTGAGTATGCGATGATTGAGGCCGCCGCGCGCAACGGGTGGATAGACCACGACAAGGCGATGATGGAGGCACTGCTCTGCTTCAAGCGGGCGGGGTGCTCGGGCATTCTCACTTATCACGCCGTACAGGCAGCACGGATTCTGGAGGGTAAATGAGCCTTTGGCCCGGCGCGCAAATTCCTGATCTCTCCGGCCAGACGATTGTTGTCACCGGGGCAAATAGCGGCATTGGCTATTACGCGGCGCTGGAGTTCGCCCGCGCCGGGGCGGAAATTGTGCTGGCTTGCCGCAGCGCAGAACGCGGCGGCAAGGCTTTGGCAGAGATTGAAGCGGTAGCGCCAGGGCGAGCCAGGCTGGAGATGCTCGACCTCGCTGATTTTGGCTCGGTCCATGATTTCGCGGCCCGGCTGATAACGCGCGGCGGCAAGATCGACATATTATTGAATAATGCCGGGGTGATGGCCCCGCCCATGCGCCAGACCACCGCGCAGGGCTTTGAACTGCAACTGGGCGTGAATTTTCTGGGGCATTTTCTGCTCACCGCATTGCTGCTGGAACCGGTGATGAACGCTCCGGCACCGCGCATTATTCAGATTTCCTCAGTGGCGCACCGCCAGGGCCGGATGGCATGGGAGGATTTGCAAAGCGAGCGCGGATACAAAGCCTGGAATGCCTACAGGCAGAGCAAGCTGGCCATGCTGATTTTCGCACAGGAGTTGGCGCGGCGCTCAGCCCAGGGCGGCTGGGGCGTGCTCTCTCTGGCGGCGCACCCTGGCATTGCGGCGACTGAGCTGGTGGCGAACGGGCCGGGGCGGAACAGCATGAACGCCCGGCTGCAAAAACTCGCGGCACCTTTTATTCAACAGCCCGGTGAGGCGGGGGCTTGGCCGTTGATTCTGGCGGGGATTGACCCGAACGCCGTGCAAGGAGCCTATTACGCCCCCCAGGGTTGGCAGGAATGCCGGGGGCGGCCCGGCCCCGGCAAGATTGAGCCGAAAGCACTGGATGCAGAAGCCGGGAAGCGACTTTGGGAGAGCGCCGAGCAGCTAACGGGCATTTGCCTCAAACTCGGCCCGTAAACGCGGCGCGCAGCACGGCCAGCCTGTCATGGACGTTACGGGGCGCGTAAGGCCGCCCGAGGTCACGCCGCACAAACGCGGCGGGTGCCCAGGCGGCGAAAGCGCCACGCGGCGGGCGGGCGGGCAGCAGGCTTCTGGCTTGCGCCATCAGAATATCCGGCGGCGTGCCATCGGCTGGCAGCAAGGAACGCTCCTGCCGGGCGAGATAGGGTGCGGATCGTAAAATGCCCGAGATGGCATAGGCGGTGCCGAGATCCTCAATTTCCGGACTGTCTACCCCCAGCAGCTTGCCCGCCAGCCGCGCCAGCCGCCCGCCCGTGCCGCGCGCATAAGCCAGGAAAGCGGGTAAATCCGGGATGTTATCATCCGCCTCCGCCTCGCGGGCATCAATAAGCGTCAGCAATTCCTCCCGCGGCAGCCTGCCAGCATTGAGTGCTGTCGCCAGCGGTGTGGCGAGCTCATGCTCGCGGGGCTGGCCCTGCACCACCTCTCGCCACCATTGCAGGCGAATGAGCGCGAGCATCTGGTTGCTTGCAACCTCGCGCGCGCGGGCAAGTTCATGATTAAAAAGATATAGCAGCGCCAGATTTTCCCGAGCCTGCGCTGGCGCAAAGAGTGTCGCGAAATGCCGGTCGGGGTCGGCATGGCGTAGGCGGGATAAAAGGGCGGCATCGCTTGACGGGACCATGAACACTCCATAGCTAATCGGGGCGGCGAAACAAATTGGAGTGTGCCAACATGGCGTTTGAACTGCCTTCTCTACCTTTTACCACCTCCGCACTGGCTGAAGCCGGCATGTGCCAGGAAACGCTGGAGCTGCATCACGGCAAGCATCACCAGGCCTATGTGACGGCGCTGAATGGCTTTGTTGAGAAGAATGCTGATCTGCAGGGCAAGTCCCTGGAAGAGATCGTGAAGCTTTCCCATAACAAGGCCGATATGGCGCCGGTGTTTAACAATGCAGGCCAGCACTGGAACCATATCCTGTTCTGGGAAAATCTGAGCCCCAAGGGTGGCCATATTCCCGGCAAGCTGGAAAAGAAGCTGGTTGAGGATTTCGGCTCCGTGGATGCGTTCAAGGACGCTTTCAAGGCCGCTGGCGTGGGCCAGTTTGGCTCTGGCTGGGCCTGGCTGGTGCTGGCCGCTGATGGCAAGCTGAAAGTAACCAAGACCCCAAATGGCTCCAACCCGCTCGCCACCGGCGAGGGCAAAGTGCTGCTGGCGCTGGATGTGTGGGAGCACAGCTATTATCTGGACTTCCGCAACCGCCGCCCGGATTACATCACCAACTACCTGAACAAGCTGGCGAATTACGAATACGCTGCAGCCCAGCTCTGATCTGAACTTTAAAAAGAAACTCCCGGCGCTCAGGCTCCGGGGGTTTTTTATAGCTCCTTGACGAAATAACGGACTTTTTTATCGCCACCTGGCAGCGCCGCACTGCCCGCCTGCACAAAGCCAAGGCGCGCATGAAACGCATCAGAGGCCGGGTTTGGCGGGTATTCATTCACCTCGCACACCACCAGAATATGCCCAGCGGCACGCGCTTGCTGAAACAATGCCTCATACAGCGCGGCACCGTGGCCACGCCCACGCGCGGCTGCATCCGTCACCACGCGGTCGATATAGATGAATTTTGAAAAGCGGCTTCGAAACCAGAGAAAGTTCGGCGAATCGTAATTGGCGTTCTGGTCGAAGGCGATGAGAAATGCATCCGCCCCATTGATCGCAGCTGCAAAAAAGGATCGTTCCAGCAAAAGCCTGAAACGATCCTCATTGGCGTAGGAAAGCTCTTGCGCGTGCGCGTTGTTTAGGTTGCGTAGAGCTTCAAATTCAGGCGTGTCTGCGGATAGGCTGGTGAGCATCTGGTTTGAATCGCACGCGTGGCCCACCCTGGCAAGGCATCTAGGGTAGTGTCAGCAATCCAGTGTGGCCTGACGCTCCCAGTCTGAAAGATGGGCCGAGAACGCATTCCATTCGCTATGCTTCAGTTTTGTGTAGGAATTTACAAATGATTCACCCAAAGAGGCTTTCAGCGTCGCAGAGGCTTCCAGAGCCCTCAACGCATCCAGCAGGTTCAGCGGCAGACGCTTGGCGTCTTTTACCGTATGGCCATCCGTGTACATGTTGATGTCCAGCCGCTTGCCGGGATTGGTTTTGTGGGCAATGCCATCCAGCCCCGCAGCGAGGATAGCCGCTTGCAGCAGATACGGGTTAACCGCGCCATCCGCCAGCCGCATTTCAAACCGCCCCGCCTCAGGAATGCGGATCATATGCGTGCGATTATTGCCGGAATAGGTAACGGTGTTGGGCGCCCAGGTGGCACCGGAAATGGTGCGTGGGGCATTGATGCGCTTATAGCTGTTCACCGTGGGGTTGGTGAGAGCGGCCAGCGCATCAGCATGTTGAATGACACCGCCGATGAAATGATAGCCAAGCTTGGAGACACCAAGCTCACCCTTATCATCCTCAAACAGGTTTTTCTCGCCCTTCCAGAGCGAGACATGGCTGTGGCAGCCAGAGCCGGTGAGGCCCAGGAAGGGTTTGGGCATGAAGGTGGCGCGCAGGCCATGCTTCTCGGCGATGGATTTGGCCATGAATTTGAAAAACACGTGGCGATCTGCGGTGAGAAGCGCGTCGCCGTAATGCCAGTTCATTTCAAACTGGCCGTTCGCATCCTCATGGTCGTTTTGGTAAGCGCCCCAGCCGAGTTCCAGCATGGCATCGCAAATTTCAGTGATGACATCGTAGCGGCGCAGTAAGGCCCCGGCATCGTAGCAAGGCTTGGTCGCGGTATCGAGCGGGTCAGATATTGCGGAACCGTCTGGCAGGGTGAGGAAGAATTCACATTCCACGCCGCTTTTCATCTGATATCCGGCGGCGCTGGCCTGGGCAATTACGCGTTCCAGCACGTTGCGCGGCCCCTGCTCCACCTTCTGGCCGTTCATGTAAATATTGGAGGCGAGCCAGCCCACCTCTTTCTTCCACGGCAAGGGGGTAAGGGTTGCCGGGTCCGGCAGTGCGAACATGTCTGAATCCGCGGGGGACATATCTAGCCATGTCGCGAAGCCCGCGAAACCGGCACCATTCTTCTGCATTTCCGTAATGGCTGAGGCCGGGACCAGCTTGGCGCGCTGGCTGCCGAAAAGATCCGTATAGGAAATCAGGAAATATTTCAGTCCGAGTTCTTTTGCCTTTTCGGCCAGCTTAATTGCCATTTTTGTCATTCGCTTCCTTGTTAGAAGTTCTTGCCAGGTATCCAATTTGTGCCCGCCAGCGGAATTTGCGCCATGGCGGAGGCTTCCAGTGTTAACGCCACCAGATCCTCTGGTTCCAGATTATGCAGATGGCTCTTGCCACAGGCGCGCGCGATGGTCTGCGCTTCCAGCGTGAGCACCGAAAGATAATTCGCCAGGCGGCGGCCAGCCTTCACCGGGTCCAGACGTGCGGCCAGGGCTGGGTCCTGCGTGGTGATGCCGGCGGGGTCGCGGCCTTCGTGCCAATCATCATACGCGCCCGCGGTAGTGCCAAGTTTGCGGTATTCTTCTTCGTGCTCAGGCGAATTATCGCCCAGGGCGATGAGCGCCGCGGTGCCGATGGCAACCGCATCCGCCCCCAGGGCGATGGCCTTGGCGACATCCGCACCCGTGCGGATACCGCCGGAGACGATGAGCTGAACCTTACGGTGCATCCCTAGATCTTGCAGCGCCTGCACGGCGGGGCGGATGGCTGCGAGGATGGGGATGCCGACTTGCTCAATGAACACTTCCTGCGTGGCGGCGGTGCCACCTTGCATCCCATCCAGCACCACAACATCAGCACCGGCTTTGATCGCCAGGGCGATATCATAATATGAGCGAGAAGCACCGACCTTCACGTAGATCGGCTTCTCCCAGTTGGTGAGTTCGCGCAGCTCCAGAATTTTAATTTCAAGATCATCCGGGCCGGTCCAATCCGGGTGACGGCAGGCGGAACGCTGGTCGATGCCTTCAGGCAAGTTACGCATCTTCGCCACGCGGGGGGAGATTTTTTGGCCCAGCAACATGCCGCCGCCGCCGGGCTTGGCACCCTGCCCCACCACGACCTCTATGGCATCGGCCTTGCGAAGGTCAGTGAGGTTCATGCCATAGCGCGAGGGTAGATATTGATACACCAGCGTTTGGGAATGCCCGCGCTCCTCAGGTGTCATGCCGCCATCGCCCGTGGTGGTGGAGGTGCCAACGGCCGAAGCGCCGCGCCCGAGAGCCTCCTTGGCGTTACCGGAAAGCGCGCCAAAGGACATGCCAGCAATGGTTACAGGTGTTTTCAGGTGAATCGGTTTTTTGGCGAAACGCGTGCCCAGCACAACATCCGTGCCGCATTTTTCGCGATAGCCTTCCAACGGATAGCGGGAAACAGATGCGCCGATAAACAGCAGATCGTCAAAATGTGGCAGCTTACGCTTGGTGCCGCCACCACGAATATCGTAAATGCCGGTGGCCGCGGCACGCTGAATTTCGGCAATAGTATGGGGGTCGAAGGTTGAAGAAAAGCGCGGTAGCGTGCGGGGAATATGAGAACCGGGGGCGTCGTTCATGGCTAGTACGCACCTGCGTTGTCAACATGGAAATGATAGAGTGTGCGGGCGGAACCGTAGCGCGTGAAGCTCTCCACGCTATCCTCGATACCGGCTTTGTTGAGCAGATTTGTAAGAATGGCTTTGTCCTCTTCGGTCATGTCCTTTTTCTCACAATCAGCCCCCAGGCTGGCGACTTTGCCTTTGACGAAAAGCCGAGCCTCGTAAAGAGAATCACCCAGGGCATCGCCAGCGTCGCCGCAGACCACGAGATTGCCGCTCTGCGCCATGAAGGCGCTCATATGGCCGACATTGCCCTTTACCACGATGTCGATGCCTTTCATGGAAATGCCGCAACGGGCAGAGGCATTGCCTTCAATAATCAGCAAACCGCCATGGGCGGTAGCCCCCGCAGACTGGCTGGCATCGCCTTTCACATGCACGAGGCCTGACATCATGTTTTCCGCCACGCCTGTGCCCACATTGCCTTTAACGGTGATCGCAGCACCATCGTTCATGCCCGCGCAATAATAGCCCGCATGGCCGTTCAGGGTGACAGAGATCGGCACGGTGATGCCAACAGCAAGCGCGTGGGCGCCTTGCGGGTTGAGAATGCTCCAGACTGTCTGGTTTGTATCAGCGGGCAGCGTTTGCAGGGTGGCGTTAAGCTCCCGCAGGCTGGCCGCGGCGAGATCGAAACTCACTGCAGGTTCCATGGATTTTTGTAACACAGCACTCACGCCGCGCGCTCCCAGATATAAACTTTTGCAGGTTCAGGCTCGAACAAACGCGCCCCCTCAATACCCGGCAAGCCGACAAGGGCACGATACTCCGAGGCGAAGGCGACATAATCCTCGGTCTCGGCCATTACCGCTGGTTTGCAGGAGACGGGATCACGCAGCACGCCGAACCCGCTCTCGGTGCCCACAACAAAATTATAGAAGCCATCTAGGTCGTTCAACGCCGAGGTCAGCGCCTCGTCCAGCTTCGCACCCTCACGCAGCTTATAAGAAAGGTAGCCTGCAGCAACCTCGGTGTCGTTCTGGGTGGCGAATTTGATACCTTCACGGATCAGGGTCCGGCGGACATCGTTATGATTTGACAAAGAACCGTTATGAACCAGGCATTGATCCGCACCGGTAGAGAAAGGATGTGCCCCTTCTGTCGTCACCGCCGATTCGGTTGCCATGCGGGTATGGCCGATCGCGTGGGTGCCGGTCATGCCAGAGAGGCCAAAGCGTGCGCTGACCGCGTCTGGCAGACCAACGCCCTTGAACAGCTCCATACGATTACCCACAGAGACAATTATAAGCCCTGGCTGTGCTTCCAGGACGGCACGGGTTTCAGCTTCGCGCGCGGCAGGGACGCTGACGACGGTGTGATCGTCATGGGTGGAGATCGTCGCGCCAAATTTCGTTGCCAGGGCCTCAATGTTAAAGCCCTGCGGTGCGCGAATTGTGAATTTGACGTGCCCGGGTGTGGCCGCCCCATAAACCGCAAATCCCGCTGAATCGGGTCCGCGCTCCGTCAGCACATTCAACATACCTGACATCAACGCCCCGAGCTGCGGTTCAAGCGCCTTGTTTTTAAGAAATAATCCGGCAATCCCACACATCGCGCTCAACTCTCCTTCCGACAAGGAAAGGTTACAGGACACGCTCCACCGCGTCAACCAACAAGAATAAACAATTCTTTTAAAGAAACTGAGGTGAAGATGTTTCTGTTACAGCCTTCCGAAATGGTTGAATTTTAATAGGTTCAGCCAATATCCGGGCTTCCTTACTTAATCAGGGAAGATATGATGCTCGTTTGCACAGGTTTCGGGGCGACTAGCCCCTCCTCGCCGCTTGGCCCCCTAACGTTCAACCGGCGGGATGTTGGTAAAAGCGATATTGAAATTGATATCATGTTCTGCGGCGTGTGCCATTCGGACCTGCATTTCGCCCGGGATGAGTGGCATTTTACCCAATACCCCGCCGTGCCGGGGCATGAAATTGTCGGCCGGGTAAAAAGCGTCGGCACGGATGTAAGCAAATATAAGGTGGGCGACCTGGTTGGGGTTGGCTGCATGGTGAATAGCTGCCGCACCTGCCCTTCCTGCCAGGAAGGGCAGGAGCAATATTGCGCCGAGGGGCTTGCCGGCCAGACCTATGGCGGCACGGACAAGGTGATTAACGAGCCTTCTAAGGGCGGGTATTCCGACCGAATCGTGGTTGACGAAAATTTCGTACTCAAAATTCCAGAGAATTTGGACCCGGCCGCGGCAGCCCCTCTGCTGTGCGCGGGCATTACACTCTATTCGCCGCTGCGCCATTGGGGTGCTGGGCCGGGCAAGAAAGTTGGGATCATCGGGCTGGGCGGGCTTGGCCATATGGGCGTGAAGCTGGCTCATGCAATGGGCGCGGAGACGGCGTTATTCACCACTTCGGCCAGCAAGGTGGAGGATGCGAAGAAGCTCGGCGCCAGCCTAGTGATTCTTTCAAAAGACGAAGCGCAGATGGCGGAACATGCCGAAAGCTTCGACCTGATTATTGATACGGTCTCCGCCTCTCACGATCTCTCCTCTTATTTCAATCTGTTAAAGCGGGACGCCACGATGGTGCAGGTGGGCGCGCCGGAGCATCCACTGCCCATACCCGTGTTTCCCCTGCTGATGCGGCGCCGTAATTTCGCCGGCTCTATTATTGGCGGCATAAAGGAAACCCAGGAAATGCTGGATTTTTGCGGCAAGCATAATATTGCCGCCGAGATTGAGATGATCCCGATTCAAGCGATTAACGAAGCGTATGAACGCATGTTGAAGAGCGATGTGAAGTATCGCTTTTGTATCGACATGACGACTTTAAAGGCGGCATAAGCCGGGTTTTTCAAAACGCGCCCCTGTGGCGCGTTTTTTATTCCCTATGATGACCATTGCGGGCTTCAACGGCTTGACTTCACATGGTTAAAGGTGGTTTTTGCAGCCACGCCGGTTGCGGGTTCTTCCCCGCGCCGCCTTGGTATGAGCCTGTAGCTCAGTGGTAGAGCAACCGACTTTTAATCGGTTGGTCGTGGGTTCGACCCCCACCGGGCTCACCAAGTCAACCTGCTTTAGCCAGTTTTAGGCAAAACATGAATCGAGCCAAAATCGGCATCGTTACGGGGCTAAAAGCAGAGGCACAATGGCTGGATAAAGCCGGGTTCATGGTGCGGGCCGGTGGTGGCACACCGCACGGTGCAGAAGATGCCGCCGAGGCGCTGGTGCAGGAAGGAGCTGAGGCTCTTATCAGCTTTGGTTTGGCGGGCGGGTTACGGCCAGGGCTCAAGCCCGGTTCGATTCTGGTGCCTTCTGTGGTGCTCTACGGCACCCGCACTTACCCTTGCGATTACCGGCTTATGGAATTTCTCGGCGGCATGACGGCTGGGGCCATTTTGGGCGGAACCAAAATTGCTGCCTCAACCCAGGCCAAGGCCTTATTATATCAGCGCAGCCATCCGGCGGCGATCGACATTGAGTCTGGCGCAGTTGCAAGAATTGCCAAGGAAAACAAATTGCCCTTCGCCGTTTTGCGCGCAGTGGCGGACCCGGCGGAACGTACGTTGCCCCAAGCAGCGCTTGTTGCGCTGAAGGAAGATGGGGGTTTGGATGTCATCCGGCTTATACGCTCCATTGCCCGAAAGCCGTGGCAGATTCCGGGGCTTATAGCTGTGGGGCGCGATGCCAGGGCCGCGAGGCAGGCTTTGTTGGAACGGTTGAAAACACTCCCGGCCTCATCCTGAAACGAGGCCGGTGTTACAAATTTATTCCGCCGGTAGAGCGGCTTGGCGGGCCGTTTTAGCGGTTTGAATTTCCGCCATCTTGGTTTCCACATGCTTGGAGAACACATATTCCGCCTTACGAGCCTTATCGAGCGGAATATCTTTGGCCATGGCACCTTCGGTTTTGATGCCGCCCAGAGCTACCTTGGCGATCTGCCAGGGGCGCTTGATGGAATCCATCACCGCGGTGGCTTCAAAGCCGGAATGCACCATGCAATCGGAGCATTTCTCGTAATTGCCAACGCCGTAGCGGTCCCAATCCGTGGTTTCCATCAGCTCCTTGAAGCTTTTGGCGTAACCTTCGCCCAGCAGGTAGCAGGGGCGCTGCCAACCGAAAACGTTGCGGGTTGGGTTACCCCAGGGCGTGCAGGCATAGCTTTGATTCCCCGCCAGGAAGTCTAGAAACAGCGGCGACTGAGTGAATTTCCACTTTTTGCCGCGCTTCACACTTTCCTTGCCACGGCGGAAAATGGCGCGGAACAGCTCCTTGGTGCGCTGACGGTTAAGGAAATGCTCCTGATCCGGGGCACGTTCATAAGCGTAGCCCGGAGAGGTCATCACGCCCTCAATGTCGAGATCGGCCACCGTATCCAGGAAAGCTGCAACCCGGTCCGGGTCCGCGCCGTCGAACAGGGTGCAGTTGATGGAGGTGCGGAACCCTTTGGATTTGCTGAGCTTAATTGCCTCCACCGCACGATCGTACACGCCTGCCTGATCGACAGAGCGGTCATGCATTTCTTTATCTCCATCCAGATGGATGTCCCAGCAGAAATTCTTGTGCGGCTTGTACTGGTCGATTTTTTTCTCCAGCAGCAGCGCGTTGGTGCACAGAATCACGAATTTGCCCATCTTCAGATAGGCTTCGACGATTTGCGGCATTTCCCTGTGCAGCAGCGGCTCACCACCAGCGATGGCGATGATCGGTGCCGGGCATTCCTCGGCGGCCAGGATCGCGTCCGCCACAGAAATCCGTTGATTCAGGATTTCGTTGGGATAATCGATTTTGCCGCAGCCCTGGCAGGCCAGGTTGCAACGAAATAGCGGCTCCAGCATCAGCACCAGCGGATAACGCTTATTGCCGCTCAAATGCTGCTTCAGGATATAGCTGCCGACGCGAAGAGCTTGGTTTAACGGTACACCCATTTTATATATCCTTAAACTTCAGACACTTCTGCAGGGAGTTTAAACTTAACATCCTCCGGCGTGCCTGCCAGCATTTCAATTTCTACCTTGCCAAAGCGTTTGAGCCCTTCAATGACTCCCCTGACCAGAACCTCAGGCGCGGACGCGCCGGCGGTGAGACCAACCTTGGCAGCCCCTTGAAACCATTCGGCCTGAAGGGCGCTGGCATCATCGATTAAGTAGGCCGGGCGGCCAAGCTCGGCACCGATTTCACGCAACCGATTGGAATTAGATGAGTTTTTGCTTCCGACAACCAAAATCACATCAACCAGTTCAGCAAGGTGATGCACCGCTTCCTGACGATTCTGTGTGGCGTAGCAGATATCCTTCACATCAGGCCCCACAATGGCAGGGAAATGCGCCTGCAGAGCCGCGATGATTCCGCGGGTATCGTCCACCGAAAGCGTGGTCTGCGTGATGTAGGAAAGCTTGTCAGGGTCTTTGACTTGAAGTTTTTCTGCATCTTCAATGGTTTGAACCAAATAAACCGTGCCATCGATCTGGCCGATTGTACCCTCGACCTCCGCGTGACCCGCATGGCCGATCAATACGATTTCCCGGCCTTGGGCCGCGTACCGGCGGCCTTCGGCGTGCACCTTGGCCACTAATGGGCAGGTGGCGTCGATAACCGGCAGGGTCCTGTCAGCGGCAGCCTGCACCACCTTGCGAGCCACACCATGTGCTGAGAACACGGTCCAAGCGCCTTCCGGGACTTCGTCCAGCTCATCCACAAACACCGCGCCGCGGGAGCGCAGGTCTTCAACAACATGCCGATTATGAACGATTTCGTGTCGGACATAGATGGGCGGGCCAAATTTTGTCAGCGCCCGTTCAACAATATCAATCGCCCGCTCAACGCCTGCACAAAAGCCGCGCGGTTGCGCAAGAATAACCCGCAATGTCTTCGGAGGCTGGGAACCGTCCATACTATTTAATCCTGTTGCCTGTGCGTCACAGCCGTGCCGCTTTGTAGAGCTTGCAATATGTCATTGCTTCCACAATCCGCAAGCTTTCGGTTACTCTAGCCTATAGTATTTCGGAAAACACCAAGGCAGCCAGAAATTGTAAAATAGAAGCGGCCTGTTAACAGCACTTCTGGCTTTTCTTGGCATTGTCACCTATGTGTTTGGAATAAACGAGGCTTTGGCCGCCATTCCGAATGGGATTTAGGCATATTGAACGGGTTAATGGGTATGACGGAACCAGGTATGCGATTTTTAACGGCACGGCATGCGGGAGGGGCTATCTGATGCCGCCAAAGACTCCCCTGCTTGACCGCGTCATTTTTCCCGCCGATCTCCGTAATTTTTCAACGGATCAGCTAAAGCAAGTGGCTGATGAACTGCGCGCGGAAACCATCGACACTGTTTCCGTGACTGGTGGCCATCTGGGCTCATCACTTGGCGTGGTTGAATTGACCGTGGCGATTCATGCCGTTTTTGACACGCCTCGCGACCGGTTGATCTGGGACGTTGGCCATCAATGCTATCCGCATAAAATTTTGACTGGTCGGCGTGAGCAGATTCGTACCCTGCGTCAACCTGGCGGATTATCTGGCTTCACCCGCCGCTCAGAGAGCGAATATGACCCGTTTGGGGCTGCACACTCTAGCACCTCCATTTCCGCGGGCCTCGGTATGGCCGTGGCGAGGGATCTTAACAAAGAAGAACCGCCCCGGAATGTCATCGCCGTGATTGGGGATGGCTCCATGAGCGCGGGCATGGCCTATGAGGCCATGAACAACGCAGGGGCGATGAAATCCCGGCTGATTGTTGTGCTGAATGACAATGATATGTCGATCGCGCCGCCTGTTGGTGCGATGAGCGCGTATCTCTCAACGCTTATTTCCTCGCACAGCTTTATGAGCCTGCGCGACTTCGCCGCGAAAATGGCGAAGCGATTCCCGCGCCCGATTGAACGCACCGCCCGCAAAGCGGAAGAATATGCCAGGGGCATCCTCACCGGCGGCACTTTATTTGAAGAGCTTGGGTTCTATTATGTCGGCCCCATTGATGGCCACAATTTGGAACATTTGCTCCCTGTGCTCCGCAATCTTCGAGACTCAGACGCCCAGGCCCCATTGCTGCTGCATGTGGTCACGCAGAAGGGTAAAGGCTACGCCCCGGCGGAAGCTGCGGGCGACAAGCTACACGCAACCGCCAAATTCAACGTGGTAACCGGCGAGCAGAAAAAAGCCCCGCCCGGCCCGCCGACATATACCAATGTGTTTGCGAAGGCGTTAATTGCCGAAGCTGAGCATAACCCGAAACTTGTGGCGATAACCGCTGCTATGCCAGGCGGAACGGGCCTCGATAAATTTTCTCAAAAATTTCCAGACCGCATATTTGATGTGGGCATTGCTGAGCAGCATGCCGTGACGTTTGCCGCGGGATTGGCGACGGAAGGAATGGCGCCATTCTGCGCAATTTATTCCACGTTCCTGCAACGCGGCTATGACCAGCTTGTCCATGACGTGGTGTTGCAGAGTTTGCCGGTGCGGTTTGCAATGGACAGGGCCGGGCTTGTGGGCGCTGATGGCGCAACCCATGCCGGGGCGTATGATCTGTGCTTTTTAAGCCCGATGCCGCGGATGGTGATTATGGCACCCGCTGATGAAGCAGAGCTGATGCACTGCGTTGCGACAGCCGCCGAGATCGACGACCGGCCATCCGCTTTCCGTTATCCACGTGGCGAGGGCGTGGGCGTTGTCCTGCCAGACCGGGGTACACCGTGGGAAATCGGCAAAGGGCGCGTGCTCCGGGAGGGTAGCAAAATTGCAATTCTGTCTCTTGGCACCCGCTTGGCCGAAGCGCTGAAGGCCGCCGAGGAATTAACGGCCAAAGGGCTGCCCACCACGGTTGCCGATGCGCGGTTTATGAAGCCGCTTGATACCGCTTTGGTGGATCAACTGGCGAAAAACCATGAAGTGCTGATCACGATCGAAGAGGGCGCTGCCGGTGGATTTGGAGCGGCTGTGGCTCATCATCTGGCCTGGAGAGGCGCTTTCGATAAAGGCTTGAAGTTCAGACCGATGACCCTGCCGGATCGACTGATCGACCATAACACTGCCTCAGCGCAGCTGGAGGAGGCGGGGCTGGCCGCTCAGCATATTGTTGGCCATGCAATGGCGGCAATAGGTGTACAATCTTTCCACAATTTTGCCGCTGTTCCCGCGCAATAAAAGGGCCATATGAGGGGTATGAAACATATTTTCCGCTCCGTGGCCCTGGCATTGGCTGGTGGCTTGATGATGGCTCCAGCAGCCTTGGCCGCAGATTCCGACGCCATAGCGCCGGTTTCTGCGCTCGATGCGGCTTTGATCGTTACAATGAAATCGGGTTTGGCAGGAAAGAAATTTCAAACCCGGTATGACGCACTGGCACCAGTTGTTAAGCAGACTTATGATCTGCCTGAAGTGACTAAGAATTCAGTGGGCTTGCTGTGGAGTACGTTGCCTGCATCCCAACAGAGTGAGTTGATCGATCTATTTACGCAATTCACCGTCTCCAGCTATGTCTCGCAATTTAACAGTTACAGCGGCCAAACGCTTACTGTCATTCCGCCCGTAAAGGCTCTAGGGCAGAAGAAAATTGTTGAAACCAAATTATCTTCAGACGATGGCGGCGTAGAGCTGGATTATGTGGTTGCCTATACCGATCATGCTTGGAAAATCGACGACGTGCTCCTGAACGGCACGATCAGCCAGGTTGCGGTGCACGCCTCTGACTTTGCCTCATTGGTAAAATCTGGAGATGCGTCTCAATTAATTTCGGCGCTTAAGACGAAAATAGCGGTTCTTCAGAACAGCTAAGTCAATAAATCTTCACATAATAAAATTGAAATCGTTTTGCAGATTATTGCCTTCATTACCGCTTTTTTTGCTCTCATCGGGATGGCTCAGCAATTTTTTGGCGCCATCCTGGTAGAGCAGAACTGCAAAAAATTGCGGGCAAATCCGAATAATGCCACCCCTGTATCGATATTTAAGCCGCTTTACGGCTCCGATACCTTAACGGAACTGGCGCTGGAATCCTTTTTTCTGCTCGACTATCCGGTTTATCAGCTCATTTTTGGTGTTCAAAACGACACTGACCCCGTGCTGAAGGTGCTTGCAAATTTGCGAACCAAATACCCGTCCTGTGACGTGGCGGTGATGGTGAATGACACCCTGCATGGGCAAAACCGGAAAGTATCCAATCTTATCAACATGAAGCCGTTGGCAAAACACGAGATTATTGTGCTCTCAGATGCCGATGTTCACGTGCCCCCCTATTACTTAAACGCGGTGGTCGCGGCATTAGAAGAGCCTGGCACCGGGCTGGTAACAACGCTTTACACCGGCTTGCCAGAAGATGGCCGGTTAGCGAACATTTTAGGGGCGGCGCAACTTAATTATAATTTCTTGCCCGGTGCACTTTTGGCGCGCCGTTTGGGCCGCCAAGACTGCATGGGCGTGACCATGGCACTTCGTGAGGCCACCTTGAATCAAATTGGCGGGCTCGAGGCCCTTTCCAATTATCTGGCTGATGATCAGGTGCTTGGCCGCCTTGTTCTGGCAACCGGTCAAAAAATCGTTCTCGCCCCGGTCATTCCGGCCACAAGCGTTACAGAACAAAATCTTAACGCACTCTTTCGGCATGAATTACGCTGGGCGAGAACCATTCGGGCTTTGGTTCCGGGGGCGTATATGGGGACCATATTTCAAATGCCTCTGTTTTGGGCATCCCTTGCTGTGGCTTGTTCGGCCCTTGGCATCTGGAGTCTTTTGGTGTTCGCCGGCGCGCTTGGCGTGCGCGCTTATACAGCACGGCGAATTGATGCCGCGCTGGGCATCACCTTAAGGCAAAATATTTGGGTTTTTCTGTTGCGTGATTTCTTTTCCACGCTCATTTATATTGCGAGTTTTATGGGCAACCGCGTTGAGTGGCACGGACAACCCATGATAGCCGATTCCGGACGGACTGACCCTGGTCGAAAGAAGTGAGTGACACGATGACAATGAAAACCTTGTTCCTGCAACCTCCTTCCTTTGATGGATTCGACGGTGGTGCCGGGTCGCGTTACCAGGCGCGGCGTGAGATTAAAAGCTTCTGGTTTCCAACCTGGCTCGCTCAACCCGCAGCGCTTTTGCCGGATTCAACGCTAATCGATGCCCCCCCTGCCCGCTTAGGCATGGCAGATGTGCTCCCGCACGCCAAAACCCATCAACTGCTCATCATTCATACCTCAACGCCTTCTTTTGGTAATGATGTGAAGGTGGCCGAGGAGTTTAAGAAATTAAACCCGGCTATGCTGGTGGGTTTTGTAGGTGCCAAAGTTGCCGTGCAGCCGGTGGAATCACTTGAGCGCGCACCCGTGCTGGATTTCGTTTGTGGCAATGAATTTGATTTCACCATTAAAGAAATTGCCGAGGGTAAACCCCTGGTCGACGTTCAAGGGATCTGGTGGCGCAATGCAGCCGGGGAGATCATCAAAAACGAAGATCGCCCGCTGCTCATGAATATGGATGAATTGCCGTTCGTCGTGGATGTTTATAAGAAGCACCTGAAGATGGAGGATTACTTCATCGGCTATCTGAAGCATCCTTATATTTCCATTTACACTGGCCGCGGCTGCAAATCTCATTGCACATTCTGCCTTTGGCCGCAGACGGTTGGTGGCCATAAATATCGCACGCGTTCCGTGGAAAACGTCATCGCCGAAGTAAAGCGCGCGATTGAGCTGTTCCCGAACGTGCAAGAGATTATGTTCGATGACGACACCTTCACGGATAACCTGCCGCGCGCTGAAGAAATTGCAAAGGAGCTCGGCAAGCTCAAAATATCCTGGTCCTGTAACGCCAAGGCCAACGTGCCGTACAACACACTCAAAATTCTAAAAGAAAACGGGCTGCGCTTGCTATTGGTGGGCTACGAATCTGGCAATCAACAGATTTTACACAATATCAAAAAAGGTATGCGTATCGACGTCGCGAAGCGGTTCACCGCAGATTGCCATAAATTGGGGATCAAAATTCACGGCACCTTCATTGTTGGCCTGCCGGGCGAAACAAAAGAAACGTTGAAGGAAACGATTGCATTCGCCAAAGAGATCAATCCGCATACCATTCAGGTCTCTTTGGCTGCGCCATACCCTGGCACGTTCCTGTTCAATCAGGCCGTACAGGAGGGCTGGTTGGATGTCGCCAATGCAGAGTTAATCGATGAGCATGGTGTGCAGATTGCGCCGCTGCATTATCCTCATCTCTCGCATAAAGAGATCTTTGACGCTGTTGAAGAAATCTATCGCCGTTTCTATTTCCGACCGTCAAAGATTTTGTCTATTTTAAAAGAAATGGCGCTTTCCCCGCAAATGCTGGTTCGCCGCCTCCGCGAGGGCGTGGAGTTTTTTGCTTTCTTGAAAGAACGGCAAGCCACAAAAACGGCTTAAGCCCTGGGCTTAAAAAACAAAAAGACCTTGGAAGCGTTTTAGCTCTTCCAAGGTCTTTTGTGTTTGAGAGGGTTTTAAGTATCTATGCAACAACCATTTTGATGATAGAATCTGGATCTTGAACCTGGCCGCTGGAACCAGCGCCTTTCTTAATCTGCTGCACCGCATCCATGCCAGCCGTTACCTGGCCGACGATGGTATATTGCCCATCGAGCCAGCTGCATGGATCGAAGCAAATAAAGAACTGACTATTCGCTGAATTTGGGTCCTGCGTGCGCGCCATGCCAATGGTGCCCGTAAGGAAGCTGGCATCGGTGGTGAATTCGGCCGGCAGATTTGGCAAAGAGCTGCCGCCGGTGCCAGTGTTCGTCGGGTCGCCCGTTTGGGCCATAAAGCCTGCGATAACCCGGAAGAATTTGCAACCGTCGTAAAAGCCTTGCGCGGTTAAGTCATGCAGCCTGCGCGCAGCCTGAGGGGCAAGGTCTGGACGCAGGGTAATTGTAACTTCGCCGTATTTCAGCGTCATTTTAAGAGTGTTTGAGGCAGAATTATCGGCCATAGCGTCACTCATGGTGGCTCCCGTTATCAAAGTGGCAGTTGCGGCAGTTATGAAGGTACGACGGTTTGTCATACATTTCCTTTCAATTTTGCCATGGTTTTCTGGTTGGTAAGCTCTGGTACAAAAGAGGATATGTCTCCGCCAAACGAAGCGATATCTTTAACAAATCGTGATGAAATAAACTGATGGCGTTCAGTCGCCATTAGAAACACGGTTTCAATATCTGAATCCAGGCGGTAATTCATTCCCGCCATTTGAAACTCATAGTCAAAATCAGAGACCGCGCGCAGGCCCCTGATAATCATTTTGGCACCCACACTGTTTGCAAAATCGACCAGCAATGTGGAAAAAGGCAATATTTCAGCCGAAATTCCGACCTTACCCGCAACCGGCATCACTTCGGCCTTCACAAGCTCAACACGCTCTTCAAGGGTGAAGATCGGTGCTTTGCCGATATTCACCGCAACGCCAATCACAAGCTTATCAACCAACCGCGCGGCACGGGTGATGATGTCGATATGCCCATTCGTGATGGGGTCGAACGTACCAGGGTAAAGAGCAACGCGCGCGGGCATTTTAACCTTCCTCGGCTTCAATATCTTGTACGCCGTCATCAAAGACAGGGAAAACGCTGATCACGCGTTCATCGCTATCCAACCTGAAAAGTGTTACCCCCATAGCGGCGCGGCCAGTGAAACGCACTTGATCCGCCGGCAAACGTATCAACCGGCCGCCATTGGTAATGAGCATCACATCATCGCCAGGACGGACAGAAAAGCTGCCTGCCACGGCGTTTCCGTTTCGGCGGGGATTAAGGGTGATGTTGGCAACGCCCTGCCCGCCCCTGCCGCTTACACGGTACTCATAAGCCGAGCTGCGTTTGCCAAAGCCGGTGTCGGTAACGGTAAGAAGTATTTCTTCAGCATCAGCCAATTCTTGAATACGGCCTTCAGATAGCGCTACATCCGTCACGCTTTCTTCGGCATCTTCCGCCTCGGCAGTTTCGTCATCTGCGGCGTTGTTCCGCTGTTTGAGATAAGCCGCGCGTTCTTCCACCGAGGCTTCGACATGCCGCAGCACACTCAAGCTCATGACTTCATCTTCGTTAGCCAATTTGATGCCGCGAACACCCGTGGAATCGCGACCAGAAAATACGCGAAGCGTTTCATCTGTGATCTGGAAACGGATACAGCGCCCAGATTTCGTGGCCAGAAATACATCATCGCCATCGCGGCAGGTGGCTACGCCAATCAGGTGATCGCCCTCATCCAGCTTCATGGCGATGAGCCCCGAGGCGCGGACATTTTTAAAGTCAGCCAGGCGGTTACGGCGAACATTGCCGGAGGATGTTGCAAACACTAGATGCAATGATTCCCACAGAGTTTCATCCTGCGGAAGAGGTAGCACCGTGGTTATTTGATCTCCGCCAAGCTCAGGCAGCAAATTTACCAAAGCTCTGCCTTTGGTATTCGCGGCGGCCTCTGGCAAACGCCATATTTTTTCACGGTAGACTTTACCGCCAGATGAGAAAAACAGAACGAATTGGTGGGTGTGAGCATTAAAGCTGCGGGTAACGATATCATTGCCGCGCGTTGCCGCCGCTGAACGACCCCGGCCACCACGATTTTGCGCGCGAAAAACGTCAAGAGGGGTACGCTTGATGAAACCATCCCGGGTGAGCGTGATCACCATCTGGCCGGGTTCAATCAAGCTCTCATCATCAAGCTCTGCATCGAGGTCTTCAATCGAGGATTTGCG
>JAKBCH010000134.1 GCA_021808055.1 Pseudomonadota bacterium
GACATCGCCATTATCGGCGCGGGCTATACCGGGCTGTGGACGGCCTATTATTTAAAAACCCGCGCGCCGGCGCTGAACATTGTGGTGGTGGAGGCGGAGACTGCCGGGTTTGGCGCCTCTGGCCGCAATGGCGGCTGGGTGATGGGTGCTGTACTGGGCGAGGAACGGGTGGTGGGCCATCTGCCGGAGCCGCGCCGCCGCGAAAGCTGGGCGCTGCTGCACGGCATACCGGACGAGGTGGGCCGGGTTGTGCGGGAAGAAGGCATTGGCTGCGATTTTCTCAAGGGCGGCACGCTTTATTGCGCGGCGCGCTACCCCGAGCAGGAAACCCGCCTGCGCGGCTGGCTAAAAGAGCTTTATGCCGAGGGCCAAACGGAAGCGGATGCGCGCTGGCTGAGCGCTGCTGAGTTGACGCAGGAGCTGCGCATGCCGGGTGCGCTGGGCGCGGTTTACACCCCGCATTGCGCCACCATTCAGCCTGCCAAGCTGGCGCGGGGCCTGGCGGACGCGGTGGAGCGGCTGGGGGTGAAGATTTACGAGCAAAGCCCGGTGACGGCTTGGCAGCCGGGGGAGATACGCACCGCCCAGGGCCGGGTGAAAGCTGATTGGGTGGTGCCCGCTGTGGAAGGCTATGCCGCCAGCCTGCCGCCTTTAGGGTATTACCAATTACCGGTGCAGAGTATGCTGATCGCCACTGAGCCTCTGCCGGAGGATGTTTGGGCGGGCATTGGTTTGGCGCGGGGGCAGAGCTTCAGCGAGTTCAGCCGCCAGGTGACCTATGGCCAGCGCACGGCGGATAACCGTCTGGCCTTCGGCGCGCGTGGTGGCTACCAGTTCGGCGGCAAATTGCGCACGGATTTTACCCTCACCGAGGCGGAGGAAGGACTGCGGCGCTATCTGCTGGGTGAGATTTTCCCGCAGCTGAAGGGGGCTGTAATCACCCATCGCTGGGGTGGGAATCTTGGCATGTCTCGGCGGTTTCAGCCGCATATGCTGGTGGACAGCAAGAACCGCATCGCGCTTTCCGGCGGATATGGCGGCGAGGGTGTGGGGGCTTCGAACCTTGGCGGGCGCACGCTGGCGGATTTGATTCTGGGGCAAGACAGCCTGGAGACCAGCCAGCCCTGGGTGATGCGGGACAAACAGATGCAGGACGCGCTGCGGCGCTGGGAGCCGGAGCCGCTGCGCTGGCTCGGCTATAACGCCATCATCGCCAGCTTCGTGCATGAGGACAAAGTGCTGGCCAACCTGCATTCCGCACCCTGGCGACGACGACTGGCGATGGCCTTGGCGGCGCGGATGCAAGGGCTGATGCGGTGATTAGAGCAATATGCACTTAGATTGACGCGGCGATGTCAAGATAAATGCATGAAATTGCTCTAATCAAACATAAAACTAGAGCGTTCAGCTAAAAGCTGGGCGCTCGAGTGCATCGAACAGAGACTCGCCAGTTGCCTACGGAACTGGCGACGCGCAAAATTCGTTGAGCAGAGAATTTCCTTGATCATTCAGGAGGCCAGCTGTCGAGCGTTGTCTTGGAGGCGGTTCTTTACAAGATGGTAGATGGTGATCTCTTCGGCGTGACGGTTGGTCACGCGGCCCCAGTCGATTTTAGCGAAGATGGCTTCAGCTTCCGGCAGGTTTTCCGATATGTTGTCGTGATGAAGAATCATGGGCGGCAGGTTGAGGTATGTTAGCAACCTTGGCCATTCCTTGTTAATCTCCTCCATTAACCCGATGAAGCCAAAGTGGCTGAGCAGGTTTTCGATAGCCTGGCGCAGCTGCGCCTCCCCCATGGCGCCTAACGGCACTTCGCCGGAGCTGGTGCCCGCCAAAATGCGCAATTGTAGATTATCAAATTCTTCACTCAACCCCTCATTCACGGCGGTTACAAGATCAATTTCTTGGCCATCATGATAAAACCGGGACTTGAACCTTAGATGCTGCTGAATCTGCGAACGCACGCGCGCTATTGGCTCGCGCAGGAAGGCAATATACCGCGTAGGGCCAGGTAAAGCCTTATGTAGGCCGAAGAAAAAATGCCCCATGATAAACTGGTAGAGGCTTCGCTGTGCGGCCGGCAGCGTTAGGAAGTAAGCAACCGTCATTCCAAGAGCGGCTGGGTACAGCAACGCTACATCGTTTTCGCCATAGGCCGAGATCAGGCTGTTGCGCAAACTGGAACCGGCGGTCTTTTGAACATGAAGGAAAATATGCCGCGTTGGTGCTGTGTTCACCATATCTACAACGGTTCCAGGAACGGATTGATCGTTTGATGTCTTTTCATTTACGCTCTTTCATGAAAGCCGCCCGCCCTCCGTCAGATGATTTGAAGCAATTCAGCAACTGATCCAAGAAAGGTTTTGGTTCGCTTAATGGATTGAGAGTTTAAGTGGCTAAGTAGCCATGGCGCAAGCGTTCGGGCTGCACTGTTTCAGGGTGCCGCAAAACATCTGCCGGATGGGCGGCGCGACAAAAATCGCGACCAGGGAGTTGGCAGCTCGCGTCTTCGGTCAAATGGGGAAATGAAGAAAAAGCCCAAAATTTACAAACTATGGCTAAATTTTAGGCAAATCTCGGTCGCCGTGAGAACAATCAGTTCCAGCGGGCGTAAATTTGTACTTTTTTGCGCTAATTTTATGTTTACTGCCTAGCATTAATATTGCTACACAATAAAAAACTCAAAGTCTGCCGCTTCTATTAATCAATTATAAAGCACTGAGGAGTTGCTGTGAGCGAAATTACCGTGCCGCTTGGGCAGAGTACAGCTGAATCCGCTTCCCTACATCGTAGTATAGACTGGAAAGGGGCCTTCTGGGTAGCCAGTGGCGTGCCTGCTCTGGTGCTATTCTCTATCGGCGGCATCTCCGCCATGGTTGGTAACCTTGCCTTCGTGGTCTGGGCGGCCTCCATGTGCATGGGCTTCGTGCAATCCTTCACCTACGCCGAAATTGCCGGGCTGTTTCCAAATAAATCAGGTGGGGCCTCGGTTTACGGTGCCGCCGCCTGGGTGCGCTATAGCAAGCTCATCGCCCCACTCTCGGTATGGTGCAACTGGTTTGCCTGGTCACCGGTTCTTTCGCTGGGGTGCACCATCGCCGCGGCCTATATCCTTAATGCGTTTGCGCCCATCCCCGCCGCAGGGTCGCCGGAAGTGGCGGCCTGGATTGCCGCGCATGGAGCGGGTATTGCCGGTGGTGCGACAGCGCAAACGGCCGCGGCCATTGCAGCGCTAACGCCGGAGATCCGTAACTGGACGTTGCTGACCCACACGCTTGGTCCTGTCGGTTTTTCACTCAACGCCACCTTCTTTATTGGCGTTATCCTCATGCTGACCTGTTTCTCCATTCAGCATCGCGGCATATTTGGCACTGCGAGTGTGCAGAAATATATAGGCCTGCTGGTGATTGTGCCGATGCTTATCGTCGGCGTTGTGCCGCTGTTCAACGGGCATGTGAATTACGGCAATTTCTTGCCGCTGGCACCGCTCAACGCCACAAGCACAGGGCCGCTTGTGGGAAGCTGGGGCGTTTCCAACTGGACCATGATTCTGGGCGCCATGTTCATCGCCGCCTGGTCAACCTACGGCTTTGAAACTGCGGTGTGCTACACTTCTGAGTTCCGCAATCCGGGTACGGATACGTTCAAGGCCATTTTCTATTCCGGCCTGCTCTGCCTTGTCCTGTTCATCCTGGTGCCGTTTACCTTCCAGGGCGCGCTGGGACTGACCGGCATGCTGGACC
>JAKBCH010000035.1 GCA_021808055.1 Pseudomonadota bacterium
GCGCCCTGAAATTTCTGCCGCGCGGGCAGCGGGCGGGGCCAGGTATCCACCTCCGGGCCGATAGGCAGGGTCATCAGCCGCGCAGCCTGGCCAGCGTGGCGGTGGTGGAATGCCCCGGCAGCAATTGCGCCAAGGCGACGCTGCCGCCCCAGCTTTCCACGAGGTCTGCGCCGACCACCGTCTCGCGGGTGTAATCAGCGCCTTTTATCAGCAGATCTGGTTTGATGCGCTTGATCAGCTCAATCGGCGTGTCTTCTTCGAACAAACAAACCAGATCGACCGAGGCGAGGGAGGCCAGCACGGCGGCGCGCGCGGCCTCGCCCTGGGCCGGGCGGCTTTCGCCTTTCAGGCGCTTTACCGAGGCGTCGGCATTGATACCCACGATCAGCCGGTCGCACATCGCCCTGCATTGCTCCAGCAGATGCACATGGCCCGGATGCAGAAGGTCGAAACAGCCATTGGTGAAACCGACCTTGTAGCCGCGCAGGCGCCAGCGTTCAGCGGCTTCCGCTGCGGCGGCGGGGGTGACGACTTTTTGCAGCGCTCCGGTCGCGGGGGCGATATGGGCGAGGATATCAGATGGCCGCGCCACGGCGGTGCCCACTTTGCCCACCACAATGCCCGCCGCGATGTTGGCGAGCCGTGCTGCATCCGCCAGCGGCACCTCGGCGGCGATGCCGGCAGCGAGGGTTGCAACCACCGTGTCGCCAGCACCGGAAACGTCGAACACATCCCGCGCCTCGCCAGGGAAATGCCGTACGTCATCCGGTGTAATCAGGCTCATGCCGTCTTCAGAGCGCGTCACCAGCACGGCACCAAATTCATGGCGGTGCAGCAACGCCTGGGCGGCGGCGACAATCTCGGCCTCGGTTGCCACCGGCATGTCTGTCGCCTCGGCCAGTTCCTTGCGGTTGGGGGTGACAATATCCGCGCCGTGGTAGCGGGCATAATCGCGCCCCTTGGGGTCCACGATGATCTTGCGCCCCAGTTTTTTCGCACCTTCGATAAGCGCGGCGCAGACCGGCGCGCTCAACACACCCTTGCGGTAATCGGAAAGCACGGTGACGGAAGTGGCAGCCATGGCGTCGAGCGCGATCTTCACCAACCGTTCGGAAAGTTTTTCTGGCAAAGCCAGCGTCTCCTCGCGGTCGGCGCGGATAAGGTGCTGGCCTTGCGCGATGTAACGCGTTTTCAGCGTGGTGGTGCGGCCGTTCTGCACCAGCAGCCAGGGTTCCACATGGTCCTGCCCGCCGATGAGACCGGTAAGGTCTGAGCCTGCCTGGTCATCGCCCACCACCGAGACGAAGGCGGCCGAGGCATCCAGCGCCGTGAGGTTACGCACCACATTACCAGCCCCGCCGGGCATCGCCACCTCGCGGGTGACGGTGAGGATGGGCACCGGTGCCTCAGGGCTCACGCGTGCCACGTCGCCGTACACGTAACGGTCCAGCATCGCGTCTCCCACCACCAGCACGCTGGCGCGGGGGAAGCGTTTTACATGGGCAGCGAAATCGGTGGCGGCGGCTGTTATGGAATCTTGGGCCATGGGAAACCGCTAACGCGCCCCCGGCCTTCTGGCAACGGCGGTAAAACATGCTTATCTGGCACCATCATGACAGAGCTTCCCGCGTTTCTAGATTCCACCCGGCCCCTGGTACCTGATCTTTCCGTGCCGCGTGGCGTCACCCCGTTTTATCTGCCCGAGCGCCCCGTGCGCGGGCGGCTGGTGCGGCTGGGGCCCCTGGGGGCTACGCTGCTCTCCCGCCACGAGCATCCGGCCCCGGTGCGGGTGCTGCTGGGCCAGGCGCTGGCGCTGGCGGCAGGGCTTTCCACGGCACTGAAATTCAAGGGATCTTTCTCCATTCAGGTGCGCGGCGATGGCCCGGTGCCGATGCTGGTGGTGGATTGCACAGAGGCTGGTGCCCTACGCGGCTATGTGCGGGAAGCGGAGAATGCTGAAATTCCCGAGGGTGCCTCCGCCCGGCAATTGCTGGGCAATGGTTATATCGCCTTCACCGTGGACCAGGGGCTGGACAAGGATCCGAGCCAGGGGATTGTGGCCATTGAGGGCGAAACGCTGGCGGAGATGGCGGAATATTATTTCAGCACGTCCGAACAATTGCCCGCCCGTATTTTTCTGGCGGCGGCGGAAACCGAAAGCGGCTGGCGGGCCTCAGCACTGGTTTTGGAGCGTGTGGCGGGCGCTGGCGGCGTGGGGCTGGAGCTTTCCGAGGACGACCAGACGGAAGCCTGGCGCACTGCAAGCATTCTGGCCGATACCATCACGGATGAAGAATTGCTGGATGACGCGCTGCCCCCGGAACGGCTGCTCTACCGGCTGTTTCATATAGAGGGTGTGGCGGTTTCTCGGCCGCGGGCGTTAAGCTTTGGCTGCCGTTGCTCGCGCCAGCGCCTGGGCGGCATATTAGAAGGGTTCAATCAGGATGATCTGGACCATATGTCGGTGGAAGGGCAGATCATCATGACCTGCGAGTTTTGCAATTTTGATTTCCGTTTCGCTCGCGAAGATGTAGCCGGGCGGCCAAACACCACAGAAGCAGGAGCACCCGAATGAAAAAACTGGTTTTCGCACTTCCCCTTCTGGCCCTGGCCTCTTGCGGCTCAACCCCGCCGGCGCAAACCTTCGCACCGCTGGATTATTCCTATCTGCCGCCGATCCTGCTGAAGGTTAGCCAGGTGGATGTTGTTAACAATTATGTGCCCACGCCTTCTCAGGTGCAGGCAGCCGGGCTGGACCCAGCACCCCCCGCCGATACGCTGATGACGATGCTGCACGCGCGGCTGCAACCCGCGGGCCAGCCAGGCACCGCGACGGTGGCCGTGCAAAATGCTTATGTGGATAATGTAAATGGCAATCTGACCGGTGCAATGACAGTGGATTTGAACCTCGCCAGCGCCGATGGGCACACGACTGGGTTTACGGAGGCCAGTGTGAGCGCCAGCCAGACGGCTCCCGACTCCAGCAACCCGGATGATACGCGGGCTGCTCTTTACGCACTGACCAAGCAATTGATGACGCAAATGAATGTGCAGTTGCAGTATCAGATTCAGAAAAATCTGCCGAGCTGGGTTTCTTGGACGAGCAGCGGCGCAACGCCTGGCACAACGCCCGCAGCAAGCGGGATTCAGGCTGCCCCGCTGGCCGCCCCGCCGGGCACTGCCGTGACACCGACAATCACCGCCGCGCCTGCTCCCTTGAATGGGAATGCCGCTGTGCCGAGCTATTTGCCAGGGGCAGGCCCTGCGGCGCTGGGGGCCACGCCATGACGCGTTTGGCCCTGCTGCCGCGCGCGGGCGGCGCGGAATGGGAGGAGGTGGCAGCGGAGAAGTTGATCGCGGGTGCGCCCAAAACCCGCACCATCATGCTTTATGAGAACAGCGCGCGGGGCCTTGCCGCCGGGGAGTGGGAAGCCAGCACCGGCAAATGGCGCATTGCCTACACGGAGTGGGAGTATATGGAGATCATCTCGGGCACTTGCGTGGTAGAAGGCGATGATGGCCGCCGGATTGAGGCCGGGCCGGGCGACAAATTTGTTATTGAGCCAGGCTTTACCGGTACCTGGGAGGTGCTTTCCCCTATGCGTAAGTCCTGGGTGATCCACGACTAGCTGGATTGACGCATGGTGCTTGACGCCACGCGCCGGGCGGTTTAGACGGCGCGCTCTATTACACATCTTCTTTTGTTCGGACATCATGGCCAATATCGCATCTGCCCAGAAACGCATCCGCCAGACGCTGAAGCGCACGGCGCGCAACAAGGCGCGTAAGTCCCGCGTGCACAGTTTCATCCGTAAGGTTGAGGAAGCTGTTGCCGCTGGAGATAAGGACGCTGCTCAGACCGCTTTCCGCGACATGCAGCCTGAGTTGCAGCGTGCGGCGGGCAAAGGCGTGCTGAAGGCCAATGCGGTCTCGCGGAAAATTTCCCGTCTCTCAGCTCGCATCAAGGCTGTCGTTGCGGCCTGAGCAAGGCTAATAATGTAGCCTTGTTTCGTTTAAAAATTTAGAATAAATTTAACCGCCGTCATCTTGTTGACATAACAAGAGATGGCGGTTTTTTCGTTTGCGCCGCTGCAATTGCCGCTCTTAGAGGGGCAGGGTGCCCCGATAAGAAACTTTATGATTTTAACTCATTGATAATAGACTATTTTTTTTAAATTTCAGCATCTTGGAGGCAAAGGCGAAGATTTTGAGTGCTTGCTTCGCAGGGTGATTTCAACCTACACTCAGCACCTCAATTGACCGTATTTGAATGTCTCATTTCTGCGAAAGTGATGCGCCTTTAGGTGCGCCACTTTGCGGGTTAGAGGTTTGCACGGCGGTTCTGGCAGGGGCGGGCAAAGCAGAATGGCTATCAATCTGGAGATCAACTCCTCTGGCAAAGGTGGTGTTGCGCCACAAAATTCTTCATTATGGAATGAGGAAGCTCGTTTGGCAGAGCAATGGGGCCGCGTGCGTGCCCGTCTGCAGGCTGAGGTTGGCGAGGTGGAATATCGCACCTGGTTGAAGCAGGTGAGCTTTGCCGGGATGGCGGGGGACGAGGCGGTGGTGATGCTGCCAACCCGCTTTCTGCGCGACTGGGTAAACAAGGAATATGGCGAGCTGATCGCGGCGTTCTGGCAGCAGGAAAATGCTGCTGTCAGGCGGATTGAGTTTCGCACCGGCGCGCCCGCCGCGCGCCCGGCGGCACCTGATCTGGCAGAGCCGCAGCAGGCGGCTGCACCGGCCTTAGCGCCGCAGCAACGTCCGGAAGCGATTGCAGCACTGGACCAACGTTTCACGTTCGAGACCTTTGTTGTCGGCAAGCCGAACGAGTTTGCCTATGCCTGTGCGCGGCGGGTGGCCGAGAGCCCGGCCACGCCGGGATTCAATCCGCTGTTCCTTTATGGCGGTGTCGGGTTGGGCAAGACCCATCTGATGCACGCCATCGCCTGGGAGCTGTCCACCAATGCGCGCGGCGGCCGTCCTGTGTCTGTCGCCTACATGTCCGCCGAGCGGTTCATGTACCGCTTCATCAACGCGCTGCGCTCGCAATCCACGCTGGAATTCAAGAACGAGCTGCGCTCTGTCGATGTGCTGATGATCGACGATCTGCAGTTCCTCATCGGCAAGGACAACACCCAGGAAGAATTCTTCCACACGTTCAATGCGCTGGTGGATGCGGGCAAACAGATTGTAATTTCCGCCGATAAATCCCCGTCCGATCTTTCAGGACTGGAGGACCGGCTGCGCACGCGCCTTGGCTGCGGCATGGTGGCGGATTTGCACGCCACCACTTTTGAACTTCGTTACTCCATTCTGGAAGCGAAAGCCTTGCGCGCGGGCGTTGAGGTCCCGGGCAAGGTGGTGGAGTTTCTGGCCCGCAAGATCACCAGCAATAACCGTGAACTGGAAGGGGCGCTGAACCGGCTGGTGGCACACGCCAATCTGTTCAACCGGCAGATTACGCTGGATACCGCGCATGAGGTGCTGCACGATGTGCTGAAGGCGCATGACCGCAAAATCTCCATCCAGGAAATTCAGAAGCGCGTTTGTGAGCATTACAACATACGAGTGGCGGAAATGTCCTCCGCCCGGCGGGCGCGCAACATCGCCAGGCCGCGCCAGGTGGCGATGTATCTGGCCAAGCAACTCACCTCCAAGAGCCTGCCGGATATCGGCCGGCATTTTGGCGACCGCGATCATACCACGGTGATGCACGCGGTTTCGCGGATCAACGAGCTGATCGGCCAGGACGCCGCCTTCGCTGAGGATGTGGAGCTGTTGAAGCGCCTGCTGGAGAATTAAGTGCCCTTTAGTGGCGCTTCCCTCCTTGCGGTCCCCTTGCTAGTCTAAACCACGAATCGGTCCAAGAATCCGCGGATTCGGTCGCTGTTTGGAAGGGTGCCATGAAGTTCAAGGCCGATCGCGCCACATTGATAAAGGCTCTCGCCCATGTGCAAAACGTGGTGGAGAAGCGCAACACCATTCCCATCCTCGCGAATGTGCTGTTGCAGGTGAAAGACGGGAGGCTGACCATCGCCGCGACGGATCTTGAGATCTCGCTGGTGGAAGAGGTTGTGGCCGAAACGATGCGGGACGGTGCCATTACTGTGCCCGCTGCCACACTTTATGAAATTGTCCGCCGTCAGCCAGAGAATGCGGTGATCGAGCTCGACCATCCGGGTGGCGACGCACAACTGGCGCTTCGCGCCGGGCGCTATTCCACCAGCCTGGTCGCGCTTTCGGTGGAGGAGTTTCCGAAGCTCGATGCTGGCAGGCTCAGCCACCAATTCGTGCTCTCAGCGCAGGAGCTGCGCGGGTTGATCGACCGTACGCGCTTTGCCATCTCCACCGAGGAGACGCGCTATTACCTGAACGGCATTTATCTGCATGCGGCCGAAGGCGCGGATGGCCCGGTGCTTCGCGCCGTGGCAACAGATGGGCACCGCCTAGCCCGTGTTGAAGAACCGCTGCCTGAAGGTGCTGCGGGAATGCCGGGCATTATCATTCCACGCAAAACCGTAACTGAACTCCGCAAGCTGCTGGATGAAGTGACTGGCGAGATGGAGACAGCCCTTTCCGAGACGCGGATTCAGTTCAGCATCGGCACGATGAAGCTGACCAGCAAGTTGATCGACGGCACCTTCCCTGATTACGACCGGGTGATCCCGCGCGGGAACGACAAGATTTTGCGCGTCGACAAGAAGGATTTCAACGATGCCGTGGGCCGCGTTTCCGCCATTTCAGCGGAGAAACATCGTCCGGTGAAACTCTCGCTGGCCAAGGATCTGCTGGTGATCTCAGCCGCCTCTGCTGAGCAGGGTTCGGCTTCTGAGGAGTTAGGCGGCGATTTGGTGGATTACCAGTCCGGGCCTTTGGAAATCGGCTTCCAGGCGCGGTATCTTTCCGATGTCATCGACCAGATTAAATCCGGCAAGGTAGAATTTGCCTTCGCTGACGGTGCCGCGCCGACACTGGTGCGCGAGGAGAATGACAGTTCCGCCGTGTATGTGCTGATGCCGATGCGGGTGTGAGACGCAACTCGAACGGCTGACCCTTACGGACTTCCGCTCCTACGCCGCGTTGCGCTTTGAACCGCAGGCGCGGCGTCTGGTGTTTGCGGGGCCGAATGGCGCGGGCAAGACCAATCTGCTGGAGGCTGCTTCCCTGCTGGTGCCTGGGCGGGGCCTGCGCGGGGCGCGGTTTGCGGAGCTGGCGCGCCAAGGCGGGGCAGGGGGCTGGGCGGTGGCCGCGCGGTTTGATAACGGGCTGGAGATTGGCACTGGCGCTGTGGAAAACGCGCCAGATCGGCGGGCGTTTCTGTTGAATGGCGTGAAGCCCCGCGCGCAGAGCGAGGTGGCGGAGCAATTTGCCGCCGTTTGGCTCACCCCGCAGATGGACCGACTGTTTACCGACACGGCCTCTGGCCGCCGCAAATTTCTGGACCGGCTGGTTGTAGCACTTGAGCCGCATCATGCGCGTGAGATTGCGGCGTTCGAGAGTGCCTCCGCCCAACGCAACCGGTTGCTGGCCGAGCCGTCTTACGATGCCGCCTGGGCCGCGGCGCTTGAGGATTCCATGGCCCGGCACGCGGTGTCGGCCAGTGCGGCGCGGGCAGCTCTCATCACGCGGTTGAATGCGACGTTGGCGGCAGGGGCGGCGGACCCGTTTCCGCGTGTGGTGTTGGGGCTTTCCTGCGCCATTGGGCAAAAATTGAATGAAGCACCGGCTTTGGATGTGGAGGATTGGCTGCGCGCCGCGCTGGCAGCCTCGCGCGCCGCCGATGCGGTTGCGAAAGCCTCAAGCCAGGGGCCGCAGAAAGCCGATTTGCTGATTACGGATGCGCTGGCGGGGCGGGCCGCGGCATTTTCCTCAACCGGCCAACAGAAAGCCATGCTGATTGGTATTGTTCTAGGCCACGCCGCGATGATTGCCGCAGCACGCGGCGAGCCGCCATTGCTGCTGCTGGATGAGCCGCTGGTGCATCTGGATGCACAGCGCCGCGCGGCATTGTTTGCGGCGTTGGCAAAGGCGGATTTTCCAGCCTGGCTGACGGGGACGGATGTGGAGGTTTTTGAAGGGCTGGATGCGGGGCGGTATGTGGTGAAGGATGCTAGATTGGAACCACTACTGGGTTTTTGACTTCGTGGCGTTCCATCGTATGGAGCCCCATGCGTATTCTCCTCCTTGGTGATCTGCTTGGCCGTTCTGGCCGTGAAGCGGCCCTGAAACATATTCCTGAACTCCGCGCTTCCTTGAAGCTCGATTTCGTGGCGGTGAATGCCGAGAACGCCTCCCACGGGTTCGGCCTGGGGCCGGATATGGCCGAGGCGCTGTTCGCTGCCGGGGCGGATGTGATCACGCTGGGCAACCATGCGTGGGACAGGCGGGAGATTATCCCCTACATCGCCAATGAGAAGCGGCTGATCCGCCCGATCAATTTTCCGCCCGGCACGCCCGGCACCGGGGCGTGCCTTGCTGCGTTGCCGGATGGTCGCAAGGTGTTGGTGGCGCAAGCGATGGGAAGGCTTTTCATGGACCCGATGGATTGCCCCTTCCGCTCGGTTGATGAACTGCTCACCCGCCATAAGCTGGGGGTGACCGTGCAGGCGATTCTGGTTGATATTCATGCCGAGGCGAGTTCTGAGAAAATGGCGTTCGGCCACGCTTTTGACGGGCGGGTGAGTTGTATCACGGGCACGCATACGCATGTGCCCACGGCGGATCATCAGGTTCTGCCCGGCGGCACGGCGTATATGACCGATCTTGGCATGTGCGGGGATTATGATTCCGTGATTGGGATGCAGAAAGCCGCTGCGTTGAACCGTTTTATCCGCAAGATGCCGGGCGAGAAGCTGAGCCCGGCGGAAGGTGAGGCAACTCTATGCGGGGCCTTTGTGGAGACGAATGACGCGACGGGCCTGGCCCGCAGGATCGAGCCTTTACGCCTGGGCGGGCGGTTGGCCCCGGTTTTGCCGATTATCTGAAGCTTTCACGGCCTGTTAACAGGAAGGTGGGTAAATACGCAGGCGTTTCCCAACCTGGTTTTGGCAGGATTGAATGTCGTCTTTGGTTTTGGAGCTTAAACAGGGTGAATCGATGATCCTCAACGGAGCGGTCATCCGGTTTAAAACCCGCACGCGGTTGGAGCTGAACAACCATGCGCGGTTTTTGTTCGGCAAGCAGATTATGTACCCTGAGGACGCCAACAGCCCGGCGCGCCAGGCTTATTACGCGTTGCAGGAGGTTTATATCGGCAAGGATGACGTGCGCGCGGCGGCATTGAGTGCGGCGCAGGAGCTTATTGGCGGTTTATGCAAAAGCGCGGCGGCGGAGGAACAATGCGGCTGGTCGGCTTTGCTGCGCCTCTGCACGGAAGAAACCGCGTTTGAGGCGCTGAAGCTTGCCCGACAGATGATCCGCCTGGAGGAAGGCGTTTCGACTGCCGGTTAGGCCGGGTTGCGTAATTCCTCAAGCCGCGCCAGCACGGCTGGCACATCTGGCTGAACTTCAAACAAATTGCGGATCTCTGGGCGGGCGAAGCCACGCTTGATGGTTTCTTCCAACAGCGCCACGAATGGTTCCGCCCAGCCAAGAATATTCACCAGGATGATCGGCTTGGTATGCTGGCCAAGCTGCTTCCAGGTAAAAATCTCGAAAGTTTCATCGAAGGTGCCAAGCCCGCCTGGCATCACCACGAAGGCATTGCCCAGCGCGAACAGGCGCCGCTTGCGGGTGTGCATCGAGTCGGTCACGATGAGCTCCGTCAGGCCCTGAAACTCCACTTCGCGCTGCCGCAGAAAATCCGGGATAACGCCGGTTACTTCGCCGCCAGAAGCCAGGGTTGAAGCCGCGGTTATGCCCATCAGCCCCACATTTCCACCGCCGAACACCAGGCGAATGCCGCGCCCGCCCAGCCCTTCGCCCAGTGCTTTGGCGGCGGCGGCATAGGCCGGGTCTGTGCCTGGGTTGGAGCCGCAAAAGACGGTGACGGAAAAACTACCCATGAAACTCAGCCTCGCTTCCAGTTTTGGCGCGTTCGTGGCAGGCTGGGGGTGCCATGGCAAGTAATGACACACCCGACCTTCCCGCCCCGAAGCGGCATAATCTGCGCCTCATCGCCCTTATTGTGCTGGTTTTGCTGGCGCTGTGCGATGGCGCGCTGCTGCTTTATTTGCATTACGGCCGCCACCCGGCTCCGCCTGTTCGCGCCACAGCGGTGACAGTCCCGGCCTCCCCGCCGCCAGCCGCCAGCACAACCCCCATCCCAAGTTTCGACATTGTGCGTGTGGACCCGCAGGGCAATGCCGTGCTGGCTGGGCGCGCCGTGCCGGGGGCCACGGTAACGGTGAAGGACGGGGACATTCTGATCGGCACCACCACAGCCGATTCGCAAGGCGCGTTCGTGCTCATCCCCGCCAGCCCGCTGCCGCCCGGTTTACATGAGATCACGCTTTCAGAGACCCTGCCCAACGGCCAGGTGCTGAATGGTACGCAAAGCGCTTCAATCTCGGTGCCTGGCAATGGACAGCCCGCCTTGGCGGTGGTTTCCGGCCCTAATGGTAGCAGCGTTGTTACCGGCCAGGGGCCGCAGCCTGGCCAGCTTGGCATGGGGGCGGTGGATTACGACGCGCAGGGCCATGCCATATTCAGCGGCACCGCCCCGGCGGGTGCGAATGTGACGGTGGTGATGGATGGCAAGCCGCTGGGCACCACCACGGCGGACAGCTCCGGCCATTGGCATGTGCAGGCACCGGTACCTGGCAAGCCAGGCATGATCACGCTGAACGCCACCGCGGCGGATGGCAGCATTATTGCCCCGGTTACGGTGCCGTTTGCGCCAGAAGAGCTCGCCAAAGCGTTGGAGGAAGGCCATGTGGTTATCGCCCCCGGCGATAATCTGTGGATGATTGCCCGCCGGGTTTATGGCAAAGGCATCTTGTATACGTTGATCTATTCCGCCAATGCGGGGCAGATCCATAATCCGAACCTGATCTTTCCCGGGCAGGCCTTCGCCTTGCCGCAGAAACAGGCGAACTGAACAAGGCGGGATGCTGCATGAATATTGCTGAAACTGTAAAATCCGTGATGAGCCCGCCGCACAAGGCGGGGTATCCGTTCATTGTCGGCGGCATTCTGGTGGCGGTCATCGGGCTGCTGTTCTGGTACCCGTTGACCTGGCTGGGTCTGATTTTCACGGTATTCTGCTTGTATTTCTTCCGTGACCCGGAGCGTGTGCTACCACCGCGACAGGATGTGTTTGTCGCCCCCGCGGATGGGCTGGTGGTGAGCATTGAACAAGCCATTCCGCCCGCTGAGCTTGGCCTGGCGCCAGAGCCGCGGACTCGTGTGGCCATCTTCCTGTCAGTGCTGGATGTGCATGTAAATCGCACCCCCATCGCCGGCACGGTACAAAAAATCGCGTATCACCCCGGCTTGTTTCTTTCCGCCGCTGAAGACAAGGCGAGCGACGATAACGAGCGTAATTCAATGCTGCTGCGCACATCGGGCGGGCAGGATGTGGTGGTGGTGCAGATCGCCGGGCTGATCGCGCGGCGGATTCTTTGCGAGGTGTCGGAAGGGCAGATGCTTCTGGCCGGTCAGCGGTTTGGCATCATTCGGTTCGGCTCGCGAACGGATCTTTACCTGCCCCCCGGCTGCGTGCCGTTGGTGGCCGTGGGCCAGCGGATGATCGGCGGTGAAACCGTTATCGCCGAACTGCCGCAATTGATAACCACATTCCCATGAGGCCGCCCCGCCGCCTGCCTCGGCGGCAGCGTTTCTCCGGGCTCAGCTTCAACCGGATGCTGCCGAACCTGATGACGCTGCTCGGGCTTTGTATCGGGCTCTCCTCCATTCGGTTGGGCATGGAAGGGCGCTTTGGCACGGCCGTGCTGGCCATCGCGGTTTCGGGCGTGATCGACGGGCTGGATGGCCGCCTAGCCCGGTTGCTGAAAGCCACCTCGCGCTTTGGGGCAGAATTCGACAGCCTGGCGGATTTTCTGTGTTTCGGCGTGGCTCCGGCGCTGCTGCTATATATGTGGTCGCTGCAACCTTGGGGGGCGATTGGGTTTTTGCCGTCTTTGATGTTTGCCTCCGCCATGGCGTTGCGCCTGGCGCGGTTTAACGCGGCACTGGATTCCGCGCCAAAAGCCGCCTTCGCCTATAATTTCTTCACCGGCGTGCCAGCCCCGGCCGGGGCGGGGCTGGTGCTGTTTCCGCTTTTTGTTGGGCTGGAGGCCAGCCAGCACGATCAATTCTGGCTGCAAAACTTGGTCAGCTATCCGTTGTTCACGGGCGCGTTCCTGGTTGCCGCGGCCCTGCTTTGTGTTTCCACCTTGCCTGTGTGGAGCTTCAAGAATTTCAAAATTCCCACGGCGGGGCTGATGCCATTGCTGCTGGGTGTGGTGGTGTTTGCGGCGTTGATTTTTGCCGATCCCTACCTCGCCGGGGCGCTGGCCGGGTTTGCCTATATCGTCATGTTGCCGTTTTCGGTGCGTAGCTATCGCAAACTGGCGCGTGAGGCCAAGGCGCGGCGGATGGCGGCCGAACAGGATGGCGAGGTCGAAGATCAACAACCATTGGTTAATTAATTGTTGATATAGACAATCTGTAATTTTATTCTTCCCCTCAACGAGCTGCGGGGGGAGAATGTCCGGCACCACCATTACATTGAGCGGCATCTCTGCGGTCCAGCTTGCTGCTGCTGGGCTTGGGCCTGTTACGGTGGCGGCAGGTGTCAGCGTCGTGCTTTCAGGGAGTGTCGCGGCGGATAACAGCCTGGCCAGCGCCGTTTATGGCGGGGTCGGAGTGGGCTGGAGCCTGCTGAACGAAGGCAGCCTGGAAGCAAATATTACGCTTGCCTCGGGCGCGGCGGTTGGGGCGGGGCTGCGGCTTTTGGGCACGGGCAGCGTTACCAATGGGCTTGCCGGGCTGGTTCAGGGCAATGAGGCCGGGCTGGCGCTGCTGGCCGGTGGCAATATGGTGAACCGGGGCATTATTTCCGGCGGCATGGGCACCAACAGCACCGGGCTTGGGCGGGTTGGTGTGCAGCTTGGCGGTGGCACGCTGGTGAATGAGGGGTTGGTTGAAGGCGGGGCCTATGGGGTGAGCCTGAGTGCCGCCGCACTGGTAACGAATAACGGTCAGATTTCGGGTGGCGAGGCCGGGGTGATGATGGCCACCGGCGGCGTGCTGGCCAATGTGGCGGGTGCGGCCATTACAGGCGGTGCCGCGGGGGTGGTGTTGCAGGCAGGGGCCAGCCTGGCCAATGCGGGCAGCATCGCCGCCACGCTCAGCGGTGCCGGGCATGAGGGCGTGTTGCTGGCCGGCGGCGCGTATTTTTCCAACACCGGCAGCATCAGCGGTTTTAAAGGCGTTTATGGCGATACCGGCACAGCAACGCTGGTAAATGGCGGGCTGATCGAGAGCGGCGGCACGCTGGGCCTGTTTCTACCTTCTTCGGGTTATAGCTTTGTCAGCGGTGCGGCGGTGATGCTCACCAACGCCAGCGTGACCAATTTTGGCGTTATCCGGGGCAATGATGTGCCGCAGAATACGCTGATGCAGGCGGGCTCGGCGGGTAGTGGACTGGTTTTGGGCGCTGGCACGCTGGATAATTTTGGCACCCTCGCGGGCGGCGGCGGGGCCTATGCCACCCATGGCGGGGCGGCGACGATGCTGTTTGGCGGCTCGTTGATGAACAGCGGCAGCATTCTGGGGGGCAATGGCATTGTCTCTGGCGGAGACGGTGTGGTGCTGAATAACGGCGCTACGCTGGTGAACCAGGGACAGATAACCGGCGGCATCGGTCCGAAATATCTCTGGAATGTGGGGCTCGGCGCGGGCGCAGCACTTTACAACGGCGTGCTTGAGAATGCGGGGATGCTCTCCGGCGGCGGGCAGCAGCTCATGGGGCTGTGGATGGGCGGCGGCCAAGCCGTGAACACCGGCACCATCATTGGCCATGCGGCCGTGGCCATGCAAGGTGGCGCGTTGGAAAATGACGGGCTGATCTCCGGCACCGCCATTGGCGTTGATCTGGCGGGCAGAAGCTTTTTGAACGCGGGCACGCTGGTGGGGAGCTACGCCGTTTATATGGCCGATACAGGCGCGCAGCTTGGCGTGACGGCAGGAGCGGTGTTTGAAGGCAAGGTGGCCGACCATGCGGGCAACGCCACCTTGTTACTAACAGGTGCGGTGGCGGGTACGCTGGATATGGGCGCGAGCTTTTCCGGCTTTGGCGATATTTCCTTTGCGGCGGGGGCGGATTGGGCCTTGGCGGGCGGCGTGGCGCAGCTTGCGGCTGGAGAGCAGATCAACGGGTTTCAAGGCAACGACACGCTGCTGCTGGAAGGTTTCACCGCCAGTAGCGAAAGTTTGGTGTCTGGCACCGGGTTGGTGTTGGGTTCTGGCAGCACCAGCGTCACGCTGGATGTCCAGGCCAGCGCGCCGCTTGTTGTAAATGATGTAGCGCAGGGCACGGAAATTGTAATCTGTTACCGGCGCGGCACGATGATTCAGACCATGCGCGGCGAGCAGGATGTGGCAACGCTGAAAGTTGGCGATGCGCTGCCCACGCGTTTTGGCGGGGTGCGGCGGATAAAGTGGATCGGTTGGCAGCGTTATGCGCCGAAAGATGTGCGCGGCAACCGGGAACGAATCCCGATCTGCATCCAGCCCGGCGCATTGGGGCAAGGGCTGCCGCAGCGGGCGCTTTTTGTTTCCCCCGGCCATTCCATGCTGCTGGATGATGTTTTGGTTCTGGCCCGCGCCTTGGTGAATGGGGTAACCATTACCCAGGACGATGATGGGGCAGGGGCGGAATATTTTCTGCCGGAGCTGGAGGCGCATGACTGCCTGCTGGCTGAGGGCGCCTGGAGCGAGAGCTTTGCCGACGGCCCCGGCTTGCGCCGCCAGTTTCATAACCATGCGGAGTTTCTTGCGCTGTTCAAGGGGTATTGCGAGCCGGGCGAGATCGCCCTTTGCGCGCCCAGACCATTGCAGGGCGTGGCGTTAGAAGCGGCTTTGCGCCCGATATTGGCTCGTGCCAGAGCCAGGCCGGGGGTATTAAGGGGCTGTGTGGATGTGGCGGATGGGTGGCATATTGAAGGTTGGGCGCAAGATGTAGCCTGGCCGGAATTTCCACAGCTTTTGGAATTTTACGCGGGAAGCCGCAAGCTGGGTGAGGCATTAGCTTGCCATTTCCGGGAAGATTTAGCCAGAGAGGGCATTGGCATCGGGCGGGCGGCATTCAGCTTTCTGGCCCCGCGACGCTTTAAACCGGAAAACCTGCTTGTCCGCCGCGCGGGAGATGGTGCCGCGATTTACCCCGCCATCCGCCGCGCCGCCTGATCAGGCCTCCACATCGGTTTGCGGGCGGTCGATCCCCAGGATGTTTTCGGTGTGCCACACGCCATCTTCGGTCTCGTACATAATAAGCCCCGTTTCGCCGGGCACGCGCTGCTCATGCGCCACGCGGCGCGCAGCTTTCAGCGCGGCTTCATGCGTGGGGTAAGTTTCGGAGTAGCTGCCATTCAGCGTGTAGGCGAAGCCGCCGTCATGCGGAACGACTTTATAATGCGCGATGCTCATTTCGCTCTCCCATGAGAAATCATCTTTAATATAAGGCGTTCAGCGTAGCCTTGCCATGGTCAAACTATCGGCATAGGCGCCATTGCGGAACACATCCCCGCGTATCCGGCCCTCGGCCTCAAAGCCGAAGGTTTCGTAAAGCCGGATGGCGTGGTGGTTATCCGCCATGACCGCAAGGTCCACCCGCGCGAGGCCCAGCCAGTTATCCGCGATGTCCAGCGCCGCGGCGAGGAGGGCGTGGCCGATGCCCTGGCCGTGATACGCATCATGCACCACCAGCGCCGGGAGATAGGCCGAATGCAGCCTGCGGCCCTTGCCAGGTGTGAGCATCGCAAAGCCGGTCAGCCTGCCCTCCACCACCGCGCCGATAACGTGCGAGCCATCCTCCGGTTGCACGATATGCTTCAGGCTTTCCTCGGTAACGAAAGGTGTGACCAATGTGCCATGGCGCACGCCGGGCTGGTTCATGATCTCCGCAAGAGCGGCGATATCCTCCGGTTCCACAGCGCGCAGGGTGAAGGGCTTACGAGCCGTGGGGGCTGGCCGTGGCGGTGGACGAGATTGATCCACCGCCACGCCGGGGCGCAAACGAGCCATGAAATGGCAATCCGCCAGCACGCCATCCTGCATGGCGTAATGGCGTGGGGAGGCCTCAATCTCGAAACCCATAGACTTATACAGCATGATTGCGGCCTCGTTATTCACGAACACGCCGAGATCAAGTCTTTTCAGGTTCAACCAATTATCCGCCATGTCCAGCAATGCTGTGAGCAGGGTGCGGGCAATGCCCTGACGGCGGGCTTCTTCCGCCACCATCAGCCCCAGGCTGCCGGTATGGGCAAGGCGCGCAAGGCTTCGCCGGCCGAGACTGGCTTCGCCCAGCACCGCGCCATCGGCCCCGCAGGCCACCAGGGAAATGCGGGCTTCCGTGCTGCAGCAGAACCGGGCGGATTCCGTGAGGCTGGTGAATGGCAAGCCATCCGTGAAGCGCCTTACGCTCGGCTGATTATAGATGCGGTTGATTGCCTGAGTGTCTGCCCTCGTGGCGGGGCGGAGGCTGATCACGGTGCGGCATCTTGGGCGGGGGGTGGCATGATGGCCGCTTTCCCGCCTTCGATCACCACCGGGCGAAAGCCACGCGGCGGCCTTTGCGGTTCACGCCGTGCGCGGGCACGGGTGCGCGCGATGGCGGCGGCAAAACCGAGCCCGGCGGCACAGATTGTTAAAAGCAGCAACAAGGCCAGCGGGGACATGCAAAAAGCTCCTCTGAGTAACGGGCGGGAGCTTTGTGCAAAAACAAACCCCGCCGGAAGGATCGGGCGGGGTTGGCAGGCTAGGCTTGAAAATTCATCTTCAACCTGTCCGCAACCCCGCGCGCAGCCATACATTGCCCATAATCATGGCAAAGGCGCTGCGAAGATGGGTTCGGCTGGGTTTCATAATGAAACGAGGCTAACGAGGAAAATATGTTTTGCCAACCACATATTTGCGCATGGCACTTGTTTTGCAGGCGGATAAGCTCTTCTCTTCAGGACAGCGCATAAAGGAGTGGTGATGAGTATAAAGCGTGATAGGAAGCACATCCTTATCGTTGGGGCGTCGCGCGGCCTTGGGCTGGGGCTGACCAAGGAGTTTCTGCGCCGCGACTATCACGTTACCGCCACGGTTCGCGCGGCCATTTCCGGCGGCGGGCTCGATGAATATTACGAGCAACTGACGCTGGACACGCTGGATATCAACAGCCCCGGTTTAGCTGAGGCGTTTCTGGCGCGGATGAAGAATGAAATCTTCGATGTGGTGGTGCTGAACGCCGGCATTTACGGCCCGCGTGAAAAGAGCCTGAGCGCAAGCACCGTGGAGGATATCTCGCATGTGATGATGACCAATGCCATCAACCCGGTGCGCCTGGCGGAGCGGCTGGTGCCGATGCTGCGGCCGGAAACCGGGGTGCTGGCTTTTATCTCCTCTGCCCTTGGCAGCCTGGAGCTGAACGCCAATGATGGCAGCGAGCTTTATTGCGCCAGCAAGGCGATGCTGAACCGGCTTAGCCGCTCCTTCGCCACGACATATGATTACCTGACCATCGTGAACCTGCATCCGGGCTGGGTGCGCACGGAGCTGGGTGGGCTGGACGCGCCGCTGGACGTGGAGACGAGCGCGCGTGGCATGGCCGATGTGCTGGAAAGCCGCGCCGGGGCGGGTGGGCATGAATTTCTGGATTATCGCGGCAAGATTGTGCCTTGGTGAGGGGCCTGGTTGGTTTAAACGCAAAATCTTGCTAGAGCGCCGCGATGGACCAGGCCCTGCACCAGAGCGAGGCGGCTGCCGGGGTTCCCCCGCGCCGGACTTTCGCGATCATCTCCCACCCGGACGCCGGTAAAACCACGCTGACCGAGAAGCTGTTGCTGTTCGGAGGGGCGATCCGCGAGGCGGGGATGGTGAAGGCGCGGCAGGACCGGCGGCAGACGCGCTCTGACTGGATGAAGATCGAACGCCAGCGCGGTATTTCCGTGACCTCTTCGGTGATGACCTTCGAGTTCGGCGGGGCGGTGTTCAACCTGCTGGATACGCCAGGCCATGAGGATTTCTCCGAGGATACCTACCGCACGCTCACCGCCGTTGATTCAGCGGTGATGGTGATCGACGCCGCCAAGGGCATAGAGTTGCAGACCAAGAAATTGTTCGAGGTTTGCCGTCTGCGGAATATCCCCATCACCACCTTCATCAACAAGATCGACCGAGAGGGTCAGAACCCGTTCGCGCTGCTGGATGAGATTGCGGATACGCTGGCGCTGGATATCTGCCCGATGGTCTGGCCG
Organism: Pseudomonadota bacterium; assembly: GCA_021808055.1. The sequence goes on from JAKBCH010000035.1 coordinate 18,414, forward strand.
ATCGGTTCCGGCGGGTTGTTCCGGGGCTGCTATAACCTGGGCAACGACAAGCTGGTCTCCGCCAAGAAGCCTGGCGAGGACGGCCCGGCGCAGAGCTTCGCCATCCCGGCTGACCAGCAGGCGCAATTGGATGAGGATGTGGAGCTGATCCGCGCCGCCTATCCGGAGTTTGACCGTCAATCCTTCGAGGAAGGACATTTAACGCCGGTTTATTTCGGCTCGGCGCTTAAGGATTATTCTGTGCGCGAGCTGCTGGAAGGGCTGGTGGCCAATGCGCCGCCGCCGCAGCCGCGCGCGACCGATGTGCGCGAGGTGGCGCCGGAGGAAAAGCCGGTGACCGGCTTCGTGTTCAAGGTGCAGGCGAATATGGATCCGCAGCACCGCGACCGCATTGCGTTCACCCGCATCTGCTCCGGCAAATTCACCCGCGGCATGAAGCTCAACCATTCGCGCACCGGCAAGCCGATGGCGATCCAGGCGCCGATCTTCTTCTTCGCCCAGGACCGATCCCTGGCGGAAGAGGCGTTTCCGGGCGACATTATCGGCATCCCCAACCATGGCACGCTGCGGGTGGGCGATACGCTGACCGAGGGCGAGAAATTGCGCTTCACCGGTATTCCGGATTTCGCCCCGGAAATCCTGCGCCGCGTGCGCCTGGCCGACCCGATGAAGGCCAAGCAGATGCGCAAGGCGCTGGAGGATCTGGCGGAAGAGGGCGTGACCCAGGTGTTCCGCCCGATGACCGGGGCGG
>JAKBCH010000135.1 GCA_021808055.1 Pseudomonadota bacterium
CGCTCCTGGCTACGCCCTACGGTTACGTCGATGACATGACGGCGGGTTCAATCATGTTGGCGGCCATGGCCGAACAACGAGGTTGGAAGCTGCATCTCACTGACGTTATGTTTTGGCTGTGGCCGGCCTTCTGCCAGATCGTTTCGGAACGTACAGGTATGCTTTTTACACCATTCATTGTAATGGCTTCGGCTTGGCGCGTCGCCTGTGGAGCTGGTTTGCTCAGCGGCCTTGCACGTTGATAAAGCGCATGACCAACCGCCTTCTCTCCTATCTGCGCTTCATAGACCGTTTCGGTGGTGCGTCTCTATTGCTGGCTTTTTGGAGCGTGCTGCTGGTTGCCTTTACCCACCACATGGCGCCACGCCTGGGTTACCTTGCCGGCGCGCCAGTTGCGCCCGACATGCCATGCGGTAGACCGCAATGTGACTTTTCGGTGTTCTGGCCAGCAGGTGTCTTGTCAGCACATAAGGCATTTACGGTCATCTATACGCCGGATCTATTTGTTGCCGCCGCCAAGACATTGCTTCTTCCCGGGATTCCCTACGAAACGTTCTTCTATCCGCCCACCACTCTGCTGATTTTTGGACCGCTTGCACATTTGCCGTTTGAGATGGCGGCATTTACTTGGCTTTTTGGTAGTACCGCATGTGCCGTTCTGCTGTTGCGGTTATCTGGATTTAGATGGCCGGTTATCATAGCTGGCTTGCTGGCGCCTGCCTCCTTGCTGAATTATCAACTTGGCCAATTCGGCCTCATCACGGGTGCTCTTTTCTTAGCCTCCATCCGCCTGGGTCAACGCAAGGCATTCGCGGGCGGTGGGCTCGGTGGGCTCTTTGCGATCAAGCCGCAACTCAGTCTGCTATTGCCCTTCTTATGGATACGCCAAAAAAATTGGGCAGGCCTGGCAGGTTTTTTTATCGTCGCACTCTGTCTGGTGGCATTGTCCTTGCTGTTTTTCGGTCTGCAGGCCTGGCACGCCTACCTTACCCTGGGCAGGGCCCAAAGTCTCCATATCCTCTCCGCGTCATTTAATCCGCATGGTGCACAGGGTTGGGGTGTCTCGGTTTACTGGATGGCACGCAGCTTCGGTGCCGCAGCATCATGGGCAAACCTGGTCCAATTCGCCGCCGCCATCCTGGCGCTGGCCTGCCTCTTTGGGCTTCGCTGGCCGCCGGAGAGGCTGTGCGCGGGCATGGCATGCCTGGCTCTTCTTGCCACCCCTTATGCCAACGCACCGGATATGGTGGCCTATTCCCTTATGCTGGCCGAATCCGCCCGCCAGCGCGGCTGGCGCATCGGCCTGCTGGACGCGCTGCTCTTTCTATGGCCAGGCATTTGTCTTGTCGTCTCCATCGCCACCGGGCATGAGCTGACCCCGCTGATCGTCCTCGCCGCCCTGTGGCGCATGGCTTTGCCCGCCCGCCCTCCTGTGCTACCCGCGCTCGCACAGGAGTAGACCCATGGCGAAAAGCGCATTTCTGGCCGAGGCGAAGGCCCGCGGCTTCATCTTTCAATGCACGGACGAAGCAGCATTGGACGATGCCTGTGCCTCTGGCGCCATCGCTGGGTATGCCGGGTTCGACCTCACCGCTGACAGCCTGCATGTCGGCCACATGATCCCGATCATGCTGCTGCGCCTGTTTCAGCGCCATGGTCACCGCCCGGTGGCGCTTATGGGTGGGGGAACCACCCGCATCGGCGATCCATCTTTCCGCGAGGAAGCCCGCCAGTTACTGGGCGACGAGCAGATCGCCGCCAACCTCATCGGCATCCGCAAGAACCTGGAAGCTTTCATCAATTTCGGCGAGGGCCCGAACGACGCCATCCTGGTGAACAATGCCGATTGGTTGGACAAGCTCTCTTACATCGGCCTGCTGCGCGAGGTCGGCGTGCATTTCTCTGTCAACCGCATGCTCTCCTTCGATTCCGTGAAGAGCCGGCTGGACCGCGAGCAGGGCCTCACCTTCCTGGAATTCAACTACTCCATCCTGCAGAGCTATGATTTCCGCGAGCTGAACCGGCGCAATAACGTGGTGCTGCAAATGGGCGGCTCCGACCAATGGGGCAATATCGTCTCCGGCATCGAGCTGGTGCGCCGCACCGATCAGAAGAGCGTCTTCGGCCTCACCACCCCGCTCATCACCACCGCGTCGGGCCAGAAAATGGGTAAATCCGCCGCGGGTGCCGTCTGGCTCTCGGCTGAAAAGCTAACCCCCTATAATTACTGGCAGTTCTGGCGCAACACCGAGGATGCCGATGTCGGCCGCTTCCTGCGCCTGTTCACCGATCTGCCGCTGGACGAAATCGTCCGACTAGAAGCGCTCAGCGGTGCGGCGATCAACCATGCGAAGATCATTCTGGCGACAGAGGCCACCGCGCTTGCCCATGGCCGGGCCACGGCTGAGGAAGCAGCGGAGGCCGCCCGCAAGTTGTTCACTGAAGGCGTGGCCGCCGCCGGGCTGCCCAGCATCAGCCTCAGTGCTGCGGAGTTTGGCGATGGCATTCCCGTCTTTGCCTTGCTGGTGAAGTCCGGGTTGGCGACATCCAATGGCGAGGCCAGGCGCCTCATCCGCGGTGGCGGTGCGCGGCTGGACGATGTGGTGATTACCGATGAAGCGCTGATGGTCTTGCCTAAGCCTGAGCAGAAGCTGTCATCCGGCAAAAAGCAGCATGTGCTGGTAAGGCTAGAGGGCTAATGCCGTCTGCCACCGCGCCGCTTCTTCTGGCGTCAAATCAGCGTAACGCGCTACCCCTTCGGCAAATCCAGCTTGCACATCACGTCGCAATCTCGGGGCCATAGCGGCAAAATTCGCAAGATGTCCCGCCAAAGCCGCCTCGGGCACATGCCGCGCTTGGCGTGCCGCCCGCAGAGCGGCGCGTTTGCGCCAGGGCAGGGTAGCGCCCAAACCCTTATGCACGAAGTCCGGCCAGGGCGAATCCGCAAACAGCCGGGCAAAAGCCCTTGCGTCTGCCTTGTCATACAACGCCGCCCATTCCGGGTCCCGCCAGGGTTTCAGTACATTGGCATAGTGCAGAATGCGCGGCTGCACCGCTGCCTCCAGCCCCAACCCCATATAATGCGTCATGAAATTCCATCGCGGTGAAAGCTCCGCAATTCGCCCGGCCAGCAGCACGTTCAACACGTCCTGATCCATGAATCGCAAAGCCGGGCCGCGTGCCCGCACCATGGCTTCGGCCTGCCGCCCTAACCCCTCTTCCCGCCAGCGCGCGGCGTCCAGCAGCATTACACCGGCATTGTAATACGGTGCATCCAAAGGCAGCCTCGTGGCGGCACGGTATTTGTCCCAGTTTTCCCGCCCGCCCGCAGCGCCCAGGTAACGTCCGCAATCCTCCGCCATCGCGGCCATGGCGTGGCCCAGATCAAGCTCGAGCAACGGCGTCAGCGCCCCGGCAATCCGGGTATCGGAATCGATGTAAAGCAGGCGGTCATAGTCGCGCAGCCAATGGTCAGCGGCCAGTAACCTTGCATAGCTGAAGGCTGACATATGCGCCGGGCCGGACGCATTGATGAATATCGCCGGCAATTCGATCTCTTTTACAAATACACCCGGCGGCGGGGCTATGCCGGCCGGCGCTTTGTCCACCAGCATCCACACGTCGAAATCACGGCTCGGCTCGGCGGCGGCATACCGCGCAGCCACCCAAGCCAGTTCAAAATAAGCCCTCCGAGGGCGTCTACGCTTG
>JAKBCH010000036.1 GCA_021808055.1 Pseudomonadota bacterium
TCGACATAACAGGCCAGCATGCCGCCGGCGAGACGGTCTGCCTCGCCCAATACCACTAGGTAGCGCCCCTGCGCGGCGGTGGCGGCCTTGTTGAAGGCCGCGGCGAAGGTACTGTCCTGACCGATCCGCAGCTTAATGCGCGAATCCTGCCGGCGCAGCGCGTGCAGCGCAGCAAGGGTTTCTTGCGAGCTGGACCCGGTATCAGCAATGCACCATTCCCAGGAGGGGTAGGATTGCTGCAGCAACTCGTCGTACAGAGCCTCCAGCTCGGCTGGGTGGGCATTACAGGTAACCGTGAGGACCGAGAAGAATGGATTGGGCGCGCAAACCGCAATTTCGCCAAGCCTGTCTAGGCCCGGCGAATCAGGGCTGCGCCGCTTTGCCTCCGTGACATAGCCAAGCCGGTAACATTCATCCGCATGCATGTCGGCAAGTGGACGAAAAGCCTGCAGTTTGTCCGCACGATGCTCAGCACCAAGGGCGCAATGGGCTGTAAGCTCCTGAACGAGGCGCGCACCAACAGTTTCGGCGCTCAGCGCTGTGCGCAACTCATCCTGCAAGGCTCGTAACGCCGCCTCTGGCTTGGGCTCTGCAAAAAAGGCCAGCAGACCCGCCTCCATCGCATCAAGGTCAGGTTCCGCCCAGACCGCTTCAGCGCGGTAGGGGCCCATGACGCGGCCGATTTCACGCAGCTTAACCGGTACCAGCGGTGGAATATTCTGGCGCAATAATTCTGTGGCGCCGGCGTAATCCGAACATAGTACCGGCACGCCGAGCAGGATGCTCTCGATGATGTTGAGGCCAAACCCCTCTGAGCGATGCGGCGAGACGTAGAGATCCGCCAGCGCCTTCAAACGGCATAGCTCAGCAAAACTGAACAAGGCATCGATTGTCAACACCTGATCGCTGTTCCTGGCGAGATGCGTCATTGAGATGTCGCGCGAATGGGTTTTTATGACAAAACAGTATTGCTCCGGGTGCAACTGGTTTACGCGCTTTGCAAGGGCAATGAATATGTCAACGCCTTTGCGGGTGCGATAGGATGAGGCATCCATGATGAACAAGATGATCTTCCTGCCTCGCGCTTTTTCGGCCGCCAGGCGCTCGATCCAATCATTGCTGGCGTTTTCTGCAAGCCCAGCCCGCAACGCCGCCTCATCAACCACGTAAGGAATGGTCCGTACCGGGCGGGCGGTAGAAAGGGCAAACGCCTCGGTACAAAAATCGCTGGGGCAGATAATGAGGTCGAATGCCGAGAGCATGGCGCGCCATTCCGGCAACGGTGCCGGTAACTCCCACACCCAGGCACCAACATTGGCGCGGTGGTTGAATATCTCTGTTCCATATTGATCAACCAGGGTCTGAACCAGATCGGCATTGATGCAGAACAGGTTGATCGAGTACTTCAAATCTTCGGCGCAGAAAATTTCCCCCGGCAGATCCAGGCTCACGAGCCTGGATACATCGTACGGGTCAACCGGAATGCCGACAGCGCGCAGCGCGGCCATATACCCCCTGGCCGCGGTGCCAAGGCCACTGGAAGAGCTCAGCGGGCCAAAATAATTAACACCGCTTTTCCAGGTCAGCACATCTTCGAGACCGACCGTACGGTCGCTGAAAACATTAGAACCAAGGGCAACGCGATGCTCCTTGCGGCCGAAATCCTGCCAATGCGCTTTTGCAACACCCGGCGTATCGCCAAACGCTTTGCCAACATCAATATTTACGGCAAGATACAATTTCGCATCAAAACTGCCGCCCAATTCGGGCGGTTGAATATAAGATCTGAGCCCATCGGCAATCTCGTCTCGCGATGCCGCGTGCGGCGCGGTGCGCAGGTAACGCTGCACCGCGCAGATTTCAGCATGGGGCCGCATGTGGCCCTGATAGCGCTTATCAGGCAGGGCCTTCGCAAAATGCACCCAAGGATCTGCGTCCGGTGCCGGCATATCCGTGAATGCGGCGATGCTCGGCACCCTACCCTCGCGAAACCCGGTGATCAGATAATGCTCCAACCCGGATTTAAGCCGGGAGCGCCGTACAAGCTGATGCACGTCTGGGTAGACGGTTAAGTAAAAAGCCTCGTCGAACCACCAAACTAGGGGCGCAAGCCCAACCTGCCCGCCGCGCAACCATGCGGCTTCATCGCCATGCCCTAAGTCAGCGAGCGTACCCGGCAGATTGGTCTGTTTTCCGAGCCCTCCAAAAAACAAGAAATGCATGAAGCCCGAGCTGATCTCGCCACGGCCGATGGCCGCGGCGACTTGCGGATGAGCGAGGCGGTAACGCTCTTCATTGAAAGTACCGGAGGGTGACAATGCCCGCAGCCGGTGATGATCAAGGTAAATCTCGAAGACCTCATAATCCGAGCAGTCTTCCAGCTCCGGCATGTCGGCGGTGTAGAGAGTACGGAAGGCACCTGGTGAAAACCAGCGGTTTGGCACAAAGCGTCGCTCGGGCGGCAGTGTTGCGAAATAGGTAAGCAGATCCTCCTCCGGCGGCGTTTCCCGTGCGATGCGCGCAAGATGATGGGAGACGTAGTCTGGATCAAAATAGAGCGAGGGAGAGCGTTTTTCCTTCAACCCATAATCAAGAAAATGCTGGCGCGCATCGAAACTGGCATTAACGTTCTTGGCCTCGGCGATATCCGGATTCATGCACAGATAGAAGGACTCATCAAAAAAACGGATGATGACGCTCTCGGAGGTCTCAGCGCTGTTCAGGCCAAACGGGTCATTCGGATTTAAATACGAAACCGGCAGCTCGGGAAGGAGCATGGCAGCCTCAAGCCGACAGGGTTTGGCAGAGCCGGGCCAGATCGGCCGCGGTTACGACCGGACCAAGTTGCTTGCGGGTGATGTTCACGCCGAAAGTAGCCTCGATGCTCAAGATAACGCCGGCAAGTGTGGCTGAATCCCAGCCGGGAAGATCGTCAAGCTCCGTATGCGCCGCAAGCGGGACCGGCGGGCAGCCCAACTCTTCACCCAGAATTTCACTCAGCGTCATATATATATCGTTCATGAAACATCCGCGCACCGCGCGCCCCCCGCAGAGTTGGATAACAGCCCGGCGCGCCATATGGTGTAGGCGCGCCGGCAAATTTCGGACCATACAGGAGAGGGTGGCAGGGAAGCGGCATCATAGGGACTAAACTTGTCGATATAGCCGCGCAAATATGATGGACCAACCTGTTCAACCTGACCAACACGATTTCCTGTCTCGTCATGAACCACATGCAGCAGCACCGCCGGACCATGCGCGCTGATCCCGTTCAAGATCGGCGTGATGTCGGATCGGTCTGTAAGGTTATTATTTTTGAAAACCAAAATGCGATGGCCAGACGCCAGATCCTCCAAGAAAAGACGCTGCATCAAGGCTAATTTTTTCAATTCGCGCATGTAGAGGCGCAACATTTCCATGTCGCCTTCGAACTGGCCGGTATGGGTAAGAAAGTTATACGGACGCGAAACCACCACATATTCGCCGCGTGGCTTGAACGGATAGAGCTCGATGTCGATCGTGTTTGGACTTTTGACCTGCGCAAAGCCTTCCCTAAGGCCGAGCGCAAGACCTGGTAAACCGATACCTGTGAAACGCAGTAGATCCATCGGTTCGGCACCAGCCTGCCGCTGCATCATTCCAAACTCACAATTATCGCCGATGCTTAGAAAATATGCCGCCAAGACATCGTCGCTCAACTCCTCCTCCGGCGGCGGCGGCGGCAGTTTCTCCACTGCGAGGGGCAGTGTTGGCCGGATAAGCGCTTCCAGAATCGTGAGCGCGCGAACCCCACAGAACGCTCGCGCGCCTCCTGTGACGCCGAGATCAGATCAGGACGCACGACATCAGGATGGTCGAATTCCAACTCCAGATCCGGACGTTGCGCTGCCAACGCCGCCGAAACGTAAATTGAAACTCCGGTTTGATTAGATAGGAAAACCAGACGTTGCGTAACTCCATTTACCCGGACCCGTAAAGTCTGCTTGGTCAGCAATGGTGGCGCCAGGAAGGGAAGCACCTCCAGCAGCAGTAATAGATCACCAGACAAGGCATCGCCGGAAAAAAACGCGCGCGGCAGCACGAGCCGGCTGCTGCGCCCTTGCGGCCAGCGCACGCCTTGCTCGGGTTCAGCCCATCCCGGTAGAGCTTTCGCGTTCTCCTCTCCCGTTTCAGCAAAACTGAAAGTTGAAATATGTTTCAATTGCATCGAGAGAACTCTAAGCCAAAGGAGGCGTCACGTCACGTTGATTTTGTAACAATCCGGACTATCTGCGCGCCACAATCGTATAAAGCTTCCAATCCTGGTCTGGCATGAAACGCTGTGTGTGATGCGTTAATGTCAGAGACTGGAAGCCGAGCAACTGAAGAATTTCCTTTGTTAATGCCTCCGGTACAAACCACCATGTATCCAGAGGGCCACGATTTATGAACCGGGGCAGGAAATGCATGCACGGCTCATTCAACAAGGGAGAGTCTGCGGGCAGAAAATGCGCTGCCGCAATGTCGGTAATCACCAGGGTGTTTTGTGTCCTAGCCGCGGCTTGCGCCAAGGCGCGGTAGGGGTCGCGCAGATGCAAGAGCACAGAATTTAAGGTCACAATATCGTAGGTGAGTGGAATTTTATCCAGCTCGTAAACAGTACCGTAAACCACCTTGGCCTTCGCGCCGAGACGGGCACGAGTAAACCACCAGGCGTTGTTGATCATACGCACAGCACTGCGACGGGGGATAAGAAGCTCCTCCTTGCTGAAGCCAGGGCAGTCCACAATATCCCAGTCCTGGGTCTCATCCAGGTCGAAGGAGGTGACATCGGCACCCTGGCTTTCCATCCAGAAGCTGAGCGCGCCGCTGGCCGGCCCAACCTCCAGCACACGCTTGCCGCGCAGGTCCACATTGCCAAGATAGGTGTTTTCATGGCCGCGCAGATCCCACTGGCCGAGCACCTCACCATACCCGGGTATATCCATGCAATGATAAAAAATGCAGTCTTCAGCGCTCTTTACCTGCCGCTCGGGCGCGTAGAGTACTTTCGTCTCAGCCTTTGGCGCCGCCGGTGCTGGGGTGGTTAACGTCCCCGCCTTCGGCATCGCCGCTGCGCGCGCGGGCTCCGACGCGGATCGCAAGGCGGCATAATAATTTTCGATCGCACGACCAAGAGATTCATGCAGGGCATCGCCCTGGAAGCTGGCCGCCAGCTCAGCCAACTGCCCATATTGCGTCTCCGGCAGCGCCAATACGCCTTGCTGCATCAGCGCTGGTACCGCCGCCTCACGAAAGCTCTGACGTCGGAATTCCTGCTGTAATTGCGCCTCATCCAGCTCCAGCCAACGGCGCCAATGCCACGCCTGGCGGGGATGAAAACGCTCGCCATAGGTGGCGAACACATTGCGCAAGGCCGCGATTTTGGCAATAAAGCGGGCCTCGGTTGTAAACGGCGCATGCAGGATCAGCAGATCATCCGGCCGGTGCCAGCGCAACGCCGGGTTGCTGGCGGTGATGCTATGGCCACCGGCGCCAACAGCCTCTATCAACGCGGTGCGGACCATGAGTTTTGGCGCGTCCAGCCCCATGATCCACGGAATTTGCGTATCACCGGCAAGATACGCCGCTTCGATGTCTTCACGCCGGCTGATCAAAGGCAGTTTTTCCGGCGCGGAGAGGTCTGGCACGCGAAAGCTGCCGTCGGCGGCGCGCAACACCGGCGTGTTGAACCGTTCCGTGATGAACAAATCCTTGTCCTGCAGGTGCGCCAACAGGGCTAAATTCGAGCCGCGCGGCAGCCAGAATTCATCCGAATCCGAAAACAAAGTCCATTCCGGCGCGCACCAGTTGTTCAGCTGACGCAGCGCCTCGGTAAAATACAAGAATGGATCTTTTGCGCCGTGGGCGGAGAAGATTCGCACCCGTTCATCCTGTGAGAACGCCTCGGCTAGTGTCTCGGCCTCCTTGTTCAGCGACACGAAGATGCGCTCAACCCCGACGCCAAGATGATGGCGGATGGATTGATCGAGCAGTTCCGGTGTATCGGAATGGCCTATCACGGCGGCGAAACGTGTTGCCTGACCTGTCATGAAGTTGACTTACTCCTCGTAACGCACTTCGCGCGGATTGAATTCAAGATACAAGATCGTCCGGTCCGTATCGCCCATATTAATTGCGAAATGTTCAACAGAGCCGTCGAAAATTAATACGTCTCCGGCACGTTCCTCTCGCGACATGCCCCCACCACAAAGATAACTGCAACGGGGCGCCACCTCAAGGCCGAGATGCAGGGTCAACAGCCGACCATCCATCTCTGGATGGTTGTGCGGGCGAACAAAGCCGCCCGGCCGCAGCAATGAAAACGCAGACACCTCGCAGCCGCGCAGACGTGAAAGCAAACGCGCGGTGGCCGGCAGCGCGCTTTCCGCGCCATCAGGCAGCATCCCTTTGTATGAAAGCCCAAAGGTAAGCCAATCTTGATTCGGCTCCGTCGAGTCAACCTGCCAGGATGCAGTCCATCCCATCTCACGCATCATGCGCTCCACCTGGAATTCAAGCGCGCCGATGCGGTGCAGGTCGAGCAATGGCGCATTGAGCTCAAGAAATTCCTGGCGCAAAAACCGCCAGCGGCTTTGTAGCGCCCCAACGAATGGAAAATCCGCCGGATCACGAAACATATTGGAACCAGCACTGAGATAGCGCAACGCCAGCACTTACCTGGAACAAAAAATTTTCTGCTGAAACCAACGCTCCCCCGCCATGCTATTTCCTCGCATTTGCGATTTGCGCAGCCGCGAGTCTGGGCTATAATAAAGCCACGTAACGTGCCTTGTTATTGTATCAGCATTGTCGCGGCCGCGAAAGGGATAACGCCGGAATGAATATTGCTCACCGTTATTTTCTTGATGAAGCCCGCAAGCCACGGGCTTATGCCGGACAGCTTGAGCCGCCCTTTCAGGGCGCGCTTGCGCGGAGTTATGGTAAATACGGTGAAAGCGATTGTCACTTCACGAATAGCTGGCAGCATCCCGATGGCCGTGTGATTCCCGGTGAGGTTGACCTGCGCGGCGTTGAGGAGACGCATATCGGCAACGCCTCTCTTTGGAACAAACGGGTTCTGGAATATCTACCCGGCTCTGGCGGTCTCTCCGGTTTTCTTGCAACGCGCGTTGATGAGCTTGTGGTTCTGGACCATGCGCCGGGACTGTTGAGTGGTGCTGCAGAAGATCTGGCGGAAAAGGTTCGGCGCGGCTGGTGGTTTGCCAAAGCGGCGATGGGGTTTGAGGCTCGGGCTGTCTATGCCGATCTTTATGCACCACCGCAGGATCTGGGCCGGTTCGACCTAGTCGTTTTGAACGGTTTGTTCTCAGAACTTCCCCACCCCTATCTCGCATTGCAACGTGCGACTGAAATGACCGATACGCTGGTGGTGATGGAACCCGTGTTTCCTGGAGATGCGCGTGCTGGCACGCCATCGCCACCGGTGGCGCGGTTCATACCCGCCAGCGGCGCGGACGCCTCGGCGCACTGGCAGCATACGCCGGCCGCGATTATGCTGATGCTGGCCAGTGTCAGCTTTGCTGATCATGCCATCAGTACTCACACCCTGCTTTCCCGCGCGGGCCAAGCCATACCTTATCTGGTTATTGTCGCAAGGCGCTCCACCACTACGCAAATTCGTGCCGCCACTGTGCAACCCGCCGCGCCGCCTGCTGCGCAACCTGCTGCACAACCCACCGTATCCCATGCCGTACAGCCGGAAAGCCGGGCGGATGAATTACCATTGCCCAGTTCCGCCGGGCGTTTCTCCGTGGCTGGAACCGATAATGTTGAGACCTTCGTCGTGCTCGGCCGCGCCGGCCATGCGGCACTGGAAAGCAGCCTGCTTCGCGCCAACGTAACGCCTGCCAGCCTTGGTCGAATCCTTGATTTCGGCTGTGGCGTGGGGCGCGTGCTGCGCTATTGGCACGGCCAAAAGGGTTTTGAGATGCACGGCACCGACCTCAACCCGGACTCGATTGCGTGGTGCAAACAGAATCTGAGTTTCGCTAATTTTAAAATCAACGGGCTGGAACCACAGCTTGACTACCAGGACGCGTATTTTGGCTTCGTCTACGCGCTCTCGGTATTCACTCATTTGCCAGAGGCGATCCAGCTCCCCTGGCTGCGCGAACTGATCCGGATTATCCGACCCGGCGGCTTGCTGTATTTCACCACGCATGGCAATTCCTACCGCCATGCCCTACCCGCCAACCTGCTGGAACGTTACGATCGCGATGAATTTGTCAGCGGTGGCGATGATCAACCCGGCTCGAATTACTGCGGCACATTTCATCCGCCTGCTTATGTGCGCAGCCGGCTTCTTGCCCCGCTCGGCCTTGAACTCGTAGAGTTTTTACCAGAAGGTGCGGCGGGAAATCCTACCCAGGATAGCTGGCTTGTTCGCAAGCCAGGGTAATCCGTACTTCACGGGCTAGGCAGAACCGGCGTAACCGTCCAACTGGCCCAATAGGTCGGGGCGCCGAATATGCCGCGCGAAATCGGCAAGTCGTTCCATGTCAGAAGTCCGCCTATGGTGGGCGCGCTGCCTGGCCATGCCGTAAGTCCTCCGGCAAGTGTGGTTAGCTCGTCCTGCTGCGCGCGGATATTGTGGCCGTCTCCGGCAAGGCCAAGTGCATAATGCGAAAGGCCGGTATAGACGGGACCATCGAAAAGTTGCAGATCAGCGAGGCTTCCAGGGCCTGAAAGATTAAGGTTCTGAGTATATTGCAGGCAAATATCAAAAATGAGCGGATGCAGGGAACGCAGGCAGGTATAGAACACCGCCCAGCGCTGCATATCCCTGGCCATGGCGACGCGAATGAGAATTTGGGGTGGCACGGCGAGCACAGGGCGCGGAGGCGAAAATACACCATTGGTTGAGATACTGGTAGCGGTACGGACAAAAAGATGGTTGCTAGCGCGGTTTTCTGGATCCTGGTCGGTGTAGAAGTAATCGTATTGCCCTTGAAGTTTCACGATGGAGCCAAGCAGCCCCTGCGTTGGCACCGCACCGGCGGGGTGTTGCCGCGTGGCGGTGGCCTGGGTTATCAGCGGCACTGGCCAATTGCTCGCGATGGGCTTTGCGTTCGTATCCGTGACTTGCGCGGGCAAAGCCGCATCGCCGGCAAACGGTACCCAGATTGAGGTACCATTCGAGCCGGCTTGCAAGCTCTCAAAATGGATGAAATCCGTGGTGCGCGCTTCCAGCAACACATTCCGCCAAGCGCCAGGACGGCCATTATCCGAGGCGACGCCGAGATAAAACATATACACATGGGGGTCTCCCGGCGGACCGGCCACCACCATCGGGTTCCCGCCGCCGCTAGTACCTACGGCGAGAGGGTTGTTCAAGCGATAGGCATAATAAAGCGGCGAGGCAGGGTCTGTAAGGCTGCCCCAAATGCGGTAGTCCAGATTGGCCGGAGCATGAAACAGGGCTTTTGGATTCTTGCTGGCGTCAATCAACCCGGATTTGATAGAATCGCCCGGCCGATATTGCCCCGTGCGGGCATAAAATGCCGCGAGGTCTTTCGCCTCGCTATGCAGGACCACGGCATAATGTCCGGCGCCGAGCGCCACAATCTGAGTGTTGTAGGCGAGTTGCAGCTTTCCTGGCTTATAGAATATGCCTTCATCTTTCGTATTGTGACAGATTTTCAGCGTATTGCCGGCCGTGAGGTAGCAGGTAACTTCCGCACAGGCGGCGCGCGCGAAGACAAGAACAAAAAGAAAAATCACGGCGCCGGGGAACAAGCGCCTGACCATGCGCCCCAAACGCTTCATGCCTGCTCACATTGCGGCGTATCGCGGCGGAAGTTGATATTGTAGTATGGATCGCGTGCAACCTGAGGCGCCCATTTTCGTAGGAAGCGCTTTGCATCCACATTGTCGGCGTTGCGCCCGCTTGCATGCTGGGCGAACATGGCGCTGGCATAGGGCGTATAGACTGTACGCTGCCCGGCCTCGGCGGCACGCAAACAGAAATCGATATGGGCAAGCTCCCCCGGAAAGGTCGTATCGAACCCGCCCGTCAGCGTGAACAGGGATTTGCGGAAGGCCGTCATCGTACCGGAAACAGCGGAAACATTGCGGATGACCTTGGCGTAGGAATTATAGCCACTCTCCTCGGCAGCCATGTTGACGAACAGGTTGGCGTAGAGGCCGCAAACTCCCAATGCGATCCCGGCATGGGCAAAGCTGCCGCATGGCTTGAGCAGGCGGCCACCGGCGACGCCCACACCGGGAATTTCCAGCACCTCCATCAACGCTTCCAGCCAGCCGGGTTCAAGCCGTGCCAAGGCGCCGTCGAGCAGTACGATGCGCTCGGCCGCGGCGGTGGAGACGGCGAAGTTTGCATTCACCGCGAAACCTCCGCCATTGCCTGCGGCGCGGGGCGTGATGATCTCTGCTTGCACCGGCAGGCTGTGCAGCCTGAGGGCCTTTCGATCGAGCGCCATGTCGGTAATGATGCGCAACTGGTAAGGCTGTGCTGGTGAAGCATCCTGCAACACGCCGAGGAGCCCCCTCAGCGGTGCCACCGGATCTGCGGCGGTACCAGCGTTCAGCAGGATGTTGACACTGATTACATCCTGCGGCAGGTGCGGGCGGACACGGTAGGTGCCGGGCACCTTGCCATGTACCACCATCCCCTCGACACGCAGCCTGGCGAGGTGCTCCTGCACCGCCTCGCGCCCACGCTCCATCGCGTAGCCTTTGGCGCCGCCTGAGGTTGCGGTAGAGGTTGGGGCCTTGCGCCAGGAATAAAGCAGCGCGTCCACATGCCGCGCCAGAACGCCATCGGATATCGCGCGCAGGGCGAAGTCGTGGTCCTGAGCGCCGGAGAGACGGGCGCGATAGCCGCCCAGGCGCAGGAACGCGGCTTTTTCGACGCACAGGCAATGCAGCATGTACATGCAGGAAAGCAGGTACTCATGCGAAAAATCCGGCTTGAAGTAATGCTCGCCACGGGTGCCGTCGAGGTTGATTTTGTCTTCGTCGCAATAGAGCAGCAGCGGCTTCGTCGACTCGCCGATCCAGGTCCGGTAGGTCTCCAGTAATTTTGGCGAGATGCGGTCATCGTGGTCAACCATGACGAGATAGCTGCCAGAGGCGAACTGCACGGCCTGGTTCGTGTTTTCGGAGATGCCGATATTCTCGGCGCCAAAGCGGACCAGGATGCGCGCATCGCGCTTGCGCAAGCTTCGCAGGCAGGCCAGCGTCTCCGGCCTGGTCGAGCCATCATCCGAAAGGCACCATTCCCAGGCCGGGAAACCTTGCGCGATCAGATCCTCGTATAGCTCTTCCAGCCAGGCGGGGTCGGCGTTGTAGGTGGGCGTGATGATCGAGAAGAAGGGCCTGGCCGTGGCGTCCAGCACAGGCTTCAGCGCCCTCAGGTCTGGCGCGCCGGTTGCGCCCGGCGGCAGCGCAATGGTGAAGAAGTCATCGTGTGGACGGCATGAGAGCGGACGAAAACGCTCCAATCCAGGCGCAGCGCCGGGTGCTTCATAGCCGCAATGGGCGGAGAGTGCGGCACAAAGCTGTGCGCCAACGCGGGCCGGCGCGAAGGCCGCTGCCAGCTTCTGGCGCAAGCCCCGCGGCAGAACCGGCAGGCGGACCCTTGCAGCGTCGAACAACTGGCAAAGTGCTTCGAAATCTGGTTCGTACCAGATTGCATCGCGGCGATACGGCCCCATGTCCCGACCGATTTCGACGAGTTTTCCGGGCAGTTTGAGTTTATAACTGGATGGCAGCCACTCCGCCATGCCACCGTAATCGGAGATCAGCGCGGGCACGCCGAGCAGCAGGGATTCGGCGATATTGAGCCCGAAACCCTCAGAACGATGCGGAGAGATGTAAATATCCGCGAGAGATTTCAGCCGGTAGAGCTCCGTGGCGCTTAGCGCGCCGTCGATGATGGTGAGACCCTTGGCGCGGCGCCAGCTTTGCGCCTCGCCAAGAGAATAGTCGCGGGCATGTGTTTTCAGCACGAACAGCCAGCCAGCCTCGCCGCTCGCGGCATGGCGCGCCGCAAGGCGTTCGAACAGGTCCAGCCCTTTGCGCGCGGTGTAAGACGAGGCATCCATGACAAACAAGGCGATGCGCGTGCCCGCCGCCTTGGCGGCTTGCAGCCGGGCCAGGGCAGGCTCATCGCTGGGCGCCTTGCCGATGGCCCGCAATTGTTGCTCGTCCAGCGCGTAGGGCACCACTTCGATCGGCACATCCGTGAACAGGGCAAAGCTGTCCCTGGTGAAGCGGCTTGGCACAATCAGCAGGTCGAAAGCTGCCAGCACGGCACGCCATTCCACGCGCGGAGCGGGCAGTTCCCACACCCAGGCGCCGACATTAGCGCGGCCATCGAAGATTTCCGTGCCATAGCGGCGGGCAAAGGACAGCACTTGATCGGCATTGAGAAAAATAAAATTGATCGAATACGGGAGCGCCGCCGCATCGATCAGGTCCAGCCTGTAGGCAGGATTGAGCAGCCCGGAAACATCGTACTCAGCCACGGGCACGCCAGCGGTGCGCAAGGCATCGAGATAGCCGCGCGCGGCATTGCCAAGGCCGCTGACGGAGCTGAGCGGGGCGATGAAATTCACCCCATTTCGCCACCCGAGCAGGGCCTCCAGCCCGATGCGGCGGGTGCCGAAGATATTGGTGCCGACAGCCTGCCGACCCTCGGCAAACCCATACTCGCGCCAATGCCTCTGCAATGCAACCTCGTTGCCGCGGGTAAGCTCGGCAATATCTGGATTGGCGGCGGCATAGAGCGAGGTAGCGATCGGCGCCTGCCCCACCGCGGGAGCGACGAACGGCCAGATGGCCTCGGTGAGCCGCCAATACGCCTCATCGTCAGCCGGAGCCATCAATGCGCGCACAGAGCAAGCCTGGGTAAACGATATGCCGGTACCGCCAGCCGGAGCACGAGTGGCCACGCGGCGCAGGAAATCCATGCCTTCCTCCTGCCGGGCAGGCTGTGCCGTCCCCCCGACCGCCGGGTGCGGCACCCGCCCTTGCTGGCAGCCCAGCGACAGGAAATGCGTCAGCCCGGAGCTGATCTGCCCGGCGCGGGTCATCGCATGAACGTCCGGGTAGGCGGTGAGATAAAATTCTTCATCATAGCACCAGAAAGGCGCTGCACCGGTGCCGCCGTTCCGTAGGAACGTGGCTTCTGAAACGAGGCCAGGCGCAGCTGCCACCCCATAGCCAGGCAGGTTGCACAGGCCCTCGCTGCAGCCTCGGAGCAGAAAGTGCAAAATGCCCGCGCGCAAGCCCGAGGCAGCCCATTCTTTGCCGTAGTTCAACCGGTACGCTTCCTCACTGAACAGCGCGGATGGCGAAACTGCATTCTTCTTTACGTAAGAGAGGTAGAAGACGAAGAGTTCATAATCGGAAAGCACATCTTCCGCTTCAAAACATGCCTCATATTCGCGCCTGAAGAACCACGGGCAGAACCACTGGTTGGGTACAAAACGCTGCGCGGGCGGCAAGGATGCAAACGTGACAAAGGCCTCCGTGGGGGCAACCCCGCGACCTGCCTCGGCAAGCCGTGCGCATACATACGCAATATCGAAGAACAGCGACGGCGCGCGTCCTTCCGCCATGCCAAAATCTTGAAAATGCCCGCGCGGGTCGAAATTTTTGCTGCTTAATTCTGCCGCAACATCGGTATAAATGTTGGCATAGCTTGCCGCGTCGAACAGCTCGTCAAGCAATTTCGAAATACGAACATGAGGCTCCACGCTATCGCCCGGCATGGACAGAGATGAATGCAGATCTTGCCCTATGTTCGCTAATTTATTCATTGCCGGTATGATGCAATATACCAATCATCTATGCTGCAGACGTTACCCTACTCTAAGATTTTACAAAACCACTATCTTTGTTTTAGGTTACCGTCTAGTGACGAACACGGAATCATATCGCAGTGAAAAATATCCGTTACAGTTCATTGAAAATAACGGCACCAATCAAAAAATGAACCCTTCTGGAACATCTCCAAGTGAAAACTCCGCGATCGCATTAAGAAATACATTAAGACAGGCACGAAATATAATTGACGTTCTGGCATGCCACGCTGCGGAACGCCCTGATCAAAAATTCGTGACCATCGACGCCGGTGGCGATGAACACGTGACGAGTTTTTCCGAGTTACATAAAAAATCAAAACGTTACGGTTCGTACTTTGTTGCGCGTGGCGTGCAGCCGGGCGACCATGTTGCGGCCTTTTTTACCACCCATCCTGAACAGGCGCCTGTATTTTTTGGCGCAATCATGGCCGGTGCGGTGCCTTTTCTGTTGCCAACCATCACTCAGAAGCAGGACCCGGCTATATTCTGGCAAGCCCAGCTAGCCGCACTGCAACGCACACAGGTGCGGCTTATTGTCACGGAGCCAGGCGTCAAGGCCATGCTGGCGCAACACGCGGCATTCCTGACCGAGCAGGTTGTGGAAATTGATGGTATCGTTATGGAGGAGGTGGCACACCCCCTACCCGGCTCAACGGCGCAACGCACCCAGCCGGCCTTTTTACAGCATAGTTCAGGCACGACGGGGACGAAGAAAGGCGTGATTCTGACCCATGGAATGGTGCTGGATTTTGTCGCGGCACTTGGCGATGCGCTGGAGATTGTGCCAGGAGATGTCATCGCCTCCTGGTTGCCGCTTTATCATGATATGGGCCTGGTCGGCTGCCTGGTTCTGCCAATGTTACTTGGCATAACCACAGTTCACACAAATCCGTTCGACTGGGTGGTGCAACCCGCCAGCCTGTTCGATATCATCGAGAAGCATAAGGCAACCTTGTGCTGGCAACCAAATTTCGCCTTTCAGCATCTGGTGCGCTCGGCACCACGGGGGCGGAAATGGGACTTGTCCTCAATACGCGCCTTCATCGATTGCTCGGAACCATGCAAGCCCGACACAATCCAGGCCTTCCTAAAGCGTTTCGGTGCGGATGGAATTCGTCCTGAAGCCATGCAGGCAAGTTATGGCATGGCGGAGAATGTCTTCATTGCCACACAAACTCGTATGGCTGTGGCGCCGCGCGTGTTGAAGGCGGACCTTGAGTTGTTGCAACGCAACATCGTTGCGCCAGTGCACGATGATTCCCCCGGCCTTGCCTTCCTGTCGACCGGCTTTCCCATCCCGGGCACCCGTATCCGTATTCTGGACGATGCAGGTGCGGACCTGCCGGAGCGCGCCGTGGGCCAGATTAGCGTCACCAGCCCTTATCTGTTTTCGGCCTATCATGGCAGCGATCTGGCCCAGACGAAGCTGGTGGAGGGCTGGTATCTGACAGGCGATTACGGGTTCATGGATGCCGGAGAGCTGTTTGTTTGCGGGCGGCGAGACGAACTGCTCATCATCAATGGCAAGAACATCTATGCAACGGATGTGGAATTTGCGGTCAATAACGCTCTCAAGGTGAAGCCAGGGCGCTGCGTGACGGTGGGCCCGTATAATCCGCGAACGGGAAGCCAGTCCTTGGTTGTGATCGCGGAAAGTGAGGATGAGGCGAGCGAAGCGCGGCAGCGGCTTGCCAGGGAGATCAAGACCCTTGTGTATGCTGAATTTGGTATCGTACCCCATGACGTATTCGTTGCTGCCCCCGGCTGGGTGTCTAAATCAACCAGCGGCAAAATCTCCCGTGGCGCCAATGAGCACCGCTATATCGCCGAGCGCTGGAGCTGAGCGTGACCCAGAGCGGCCAACGCCAACATGCGGGACATTTGAACGTTTGAAGAGGCCACGATGAAGACCGCGTTCATCACCGGCATTACCGGTCAGGATGGTGCCTATCTCGCGCAGTTCCTGCTGGGGCGGGGGTATCGCGTGGCTGGGCTGCGGCGGCGTTCCGCCTCGGCGGACCAGGTGAGCGAGCGCCTGCGCTGGCTCGGCATATTAGACGAAGTCGAGATCATGGACGGCGACATCCTGGATATTGCTTCCTTGATGCGGATTATGGCGGCGGTGCAGCCAGACGAGGTCTATAATCTCGCGGCGCAAAGTTTTGTTGCCACCTCATGGCAACAGCCGATCCTGACCGCCAATGCCACCGGGCTGGGACCTGTTCATGTGCTGGAAGCGATTCGGCTGCTCCGGTTGCCGACGCGGTTCTACCAAGCATCATCCTCGGAAATGTTCGGGAAGATCCGGGCGCCACTGCAAAACGAGACTACGCCGTTTTACCCACGCAGCCCCTATGCAGTGGCCAAGCTGCATGGGCATTGGGCAACGGTAAACTACCGTGAAAGCTTTGGCATGCATGCGTCGTCTGGCATATTATTCAACCACGAAAGCCCCTTGCGCGGAATCGAGTTCGTGACCCGCAAGATCACGGATGGTGTCGCCCGGATCAAGCTCGGGATGCAGCAGACATTGGAGCTGGGGAACTTGGAGGCCTCGCGTGATTGGGGTCATGCCCGGGATTACGTGAAGGCGATGTGGTTGATGCTGCAGCAGGAGACGGCCGACGATTATGTGGTGGCCACCGGGCGCACCGTGACCATCCGCAGATTCTGCCAGCTTGCCTTCGCCACCGCGGGGCTGAACTACGAGGACCATGTAAGGCAGAATCCGGCTTTTCTGCGCCCTGCCGAGGTGGATTGCCTGCACGGGGATGCCACCAAGGCGGGCGAAAAACTTGGCTGGATGCCCGAGATCACGCTCGAGGCGATGATCGAAGAAATGGTGCAGGCTGATCTCGCCCGGCTGGGCGACTAAGTTCTACCGGCTTTGGCCAAAACCCTCAGCGGCCGGGCCGGGTTGCCCATAACCCGGGCGCCCGCGGGCACGGATTTGGTAACCACAGAGCCTGCGCAAATGAACGCGCCGTCGCCGATGCGTAACGGCTTGCCGATCCCACCGTGAACAATCGCCGTGCCGATCCCGATGAACACATCACTCCCGATCTCCACACACCCGGCGATTCTGGACGAACAGACCGTCGTGAAATCACCGATAATCGTATCATGCCCGATAAAGCTTAAAGGCTGGATCTGTACATGCCTGCCAATTTTAACGCCGGGACCGACATAGCTGGAAGACCCTGTGAAGCTACCCTCACCAAAGCTGAAATCCCGCGCGATCGAGGGCCAGTCGCCTATCATGGATTCAAAACGACCACCCACTTGCTCAATCCGCTGCACTATTCTGCGCCGGTGCAGCGGCGCACCCAGCGTCACCATGACGGGAATGTCGCGCATCTCTGCCGCCCAGGTTTCAAAATCTACAACCCGGACGCCATCGGCCGCGGTGCCGCCGGGCGCTGCATCATCAATATACGCGGAAACAATAAAGCCGCGCGCGCTGAACACGGCTTCGATTTCCTCGCGCACAGACGCCGCGTGACCTTTTGCCCCATATAATACCAAAGGCCTAGGCATAACCATCCTGCCTCTCGCTCAATGCTTCCATAATGCGTTTCACGTTGTGCTCTGCCATGTCATCGGCGATGGGAATCCCGACAATTCGCGTTGCCATTTTTTCCGTCTCTGGTAGGGCAAGCGCTCCCTGCGCCACGAAATAAGGCTCCGCCTGCACGCCCCTACCATACCAGAACCTTGTCTCGATGCGCCGCCTTTCCAGTGCGTGAACCACGGCTTGCGCCCCACCCTCGGTATCGGCCCGGAACAAGGCGTAGCAGGAGGCAATTGCAGGAGACAGAACCAACCGCGACGTAAGGCCAAAGGCGGCTGCCTCACGCCGGTAAATCGCCAAAACGCTTTGACGCATCGCCTGTTTTTCGTCCAGCGCGTCCAGCCCGGCCAGGCCAATGGCGGCATGGTATTCGCTCAACTTACCGTTGAAGCCCGCGGAACGGCTCGCCCGCGCATAGAGCATACCGAAATTCATCGCCTGCGCGGCTTTCTCCAGCCCCTCCCGGTCTGCCCAAACGACCGCACCGCCCTCCGCGGTGCTGAATGATTTCGTCGCGTGGAAGCTCAAGGAAAGCGGAATATCTCCAACCGAAAGCGCCGGGTTTTGCCGGATCGCCTCGAAGGAGGCCGCAGCGTCGATGACCACGGGAATCCCCGTCTGTCTCTGGAAATTTAACCATTCCTGCTGCGCCGGAAGCTCCCCGAACGGTGCAACGGGAATGACAATTCCGGCCTTTTCAATCCTGGGGTTGGCCAAGACATCTTCTGGCCGCAACCGCCAGGCACCCGGAGCCAGGTCGCAAAAACACGGCTCGTATCCAGCGGCCTGGGCTGCAAAGGCGGTCGCCGAGAATGTGTAGCCGGGCATCAGCGCCAGGGTTTTGCCCACCGCCGCCCGCCCGGCCGCTGCCAGGATGGCCGCCTGCAAGGCCGCCGTGCCGGAAGCCGCGGTAACGACGCTCTCTCTCGTGCCAGTCAGGCAATCTGCGAGGCGCTCCTCCAGCAAGGCTATCAGCGGTCCCCGATTGCTGTAAACTCGGCTCTCGTCCATACGGCTCAGATACGGCAGTAGGGCCGTGCCGCGCGGCAGCATCGGCTTGTAAATCGGCACCTTGTCTGTCACGCACTTATCCTGGTTCAAATTCTTTCCACGGCAGACTCAATTTTGTTTTGGCCCGCCCCGGCCTGTCCTGTGTTTTATGCCCCCGCATTGAAATAGCGCGATCTTGCTAGGTGATCCAGGGCCGGTCCTGGCCTGTCACGGAAGCGCAACTCTGCCCCCGGGTGACAAAGACGCGCCACATGGCTATGGGGGAGGCTGAATCCTTCCCCCCGAAGCCAGGCGGTACGATGACAAATTACACCCCCCCCGCCCTGGCTGGGCAACGCTTGCCGAACCGTTTTGACGGCGCCGCCATGCTCATGGTCATGGGGCTGCTCATCGC
>JAKBCH010000136.1 GCA_021808055.1 Pseudomonadota bacterium
GACCTGTCGCGGTGACACATCTTCGATCATAATACCCTCCATGAGTCTTATGCACGCAGCATAGCGAGGACGGTAACGGATGGAAACAGTGGCGGACGGGTTGATCGGTGCGATCGGCAACACCCCTCTCATCAGGCTGAAGCGGGCTTCCGCCGCCACAGGCTGCGAGATTTTGGGCAAGGCGGAGTTCTGCTCGCCCGGCGGCTCGGTGAAAGACCGTGCGGGGCTCGCGATTATCCGCGATGCCGAGGCCAGAGGCGTTTTGCGGCCCGGCGGCACCATTGTGGAAGGCACGGCGGGCAATACCGGCATTGGCATTACGCTGGTGGCCAATGCGCTGGGCTATAAAAGCGTGATCGTAATGCCGGAGACGCAGAGCCGGGAGAAGATTGATTTCTTGCGGATGATCGGCGCGGATTTGCGGCTGGTGCCGGCCAAACCCTTCAAAGACCCTGGAAATTACGTGCATGTTTCGCGCCGGTTGGCGGAGGAGCTGGGGGCGGTATGGGCCAACCAGTTCGATAATCTGGCCAACCGGGAGTGCCACCGCGCCACCACCGGGCAGGAGATTTGGGCGCAAACCGGCGGGAAGGTGGATGCCTTCACCTGCGCCTGCGGCACGGGCGGCACGCTGGCCGGGGTTTCGCTGGCGTTGAAGGCGCACAAGCCGGGGGTGCGGATTGTGCTGGCGGACCCGGAGGGCAGCGGGCTTTATGGCTGGGTGAAAAATGGCGACCTGACAGTTACCGGCTCCTCCATTACCGAGGGCATTGGCCAGTCTCGCGTGCCGGAGAATTTGAACGGCATTGCCATAGACGATGCGCTGAAAATCGCCGACCCGGAGGCGCTGGAGCAGGTTTACGATTTGATGATCCATGAGGGGCTGTCTGTCGGTGGCTCAGCGGGTCTTAACGTGGCGGCGGCCATCCGCGTGGGCAAGGCGATGGGGCCGGGGCATGTGATCGTCACCATGCTGTGCGACAGTGGCGCGCGTTACCAGAGCAAGCTGTTCAACCCCGAGTTCCTGCGCTCCAAAAACCTGCCGGTGCCGCCCTGGATGTAAACGCCGCTTTGGCGCTGTGCGCTCTGTTGAGGTGATTGGAAACCCTAGAGCGCGATAACTTTAGCTGAACGCTCTAGGTTTATGTTTGAGCGAGCAATATGCATTTATCTTGACGCCGCCGCGTCAATCTAAATGCATATTGCTCTAATCTCCACCCTCTTTCGTCACCTTCACCCGCTCGATCCGCCGACTGTCCATCGTTACAACCTCGAACTTCCAGCCGCCGAACATGATGGCATCGCCCTCGGCGGCCGGGCGCAGCAGCAGTGCCAGGATCAGCCCGCCCAACGTGTGATAGCTGCCCTCGTTGGGCAGGGCAGGCAGATGCAGCCTGGCTTTTATTTCATCGACTGGGGTCAGCCCGTCCAACTCGTAAACCGAATCCGCCGGCGGTTCGATGTAGGAGGACGGCCCGGTATCCTCCGCGTCGCCCACAATCGCTTCCAGCACATCGGCGGCGGTTACCACACCCTCGAAGCTGCCATATTCATCGAACACCAGCGCCATGCCGAGTTCATCGGCTTTCAGCCGGTCCAGCGCATCGAGTGCTGAGACGGAATCGGGAATCGCCATGGGCTGGCGCAGCACGGGCGAGATGATGGGGCCTTCACGGTTGTCCAGCACTCGGTCCAGTACGTCTTTGGCCAGAATGATGCCGGCGACGTTGTCCACCGAACCGTCGCAAACCACGAAGCGCGAATGCGAGGCGGCGCGCAGCCGGGCGATGATGTCCTCGCGCGGGGCGGAACGGTCTACCCAGACGATTTCCGTGCGCGGTGTCATAATCGCACGCACAGGCTTGTCGGCCAGGCGCAGCACGCGCTCGATGATGTCGCGCTCTTCGGTTTCCAGCACGCCGGATTCAGCCCCTTCGACCAACATGGCCTTCAGCTCTTCTTCCGAGACACCACGCCTATCCTCCTGCGTGGGGCCGAATACGCGCAGCACGATGTCTGTGGTTATGCTCAGCAGCCAGATGGCGGGGGCGGCGATTTTGGCCAGCACCGCAATGGGGCCGGCGACGACCAGGGCCAAACGTTCCGGGTGGCGCAGGCCAAGCTGTTTGGGTACCAGTTCGCCAAACACCAGGGTGAGAAAGGTGATGGCAAGAACGGTGAGAATCACGCCCAGTGGCCCGGCGTAGGGGGCGATGTGGGGAATGGTTTTCAGCGGACCTTGCAGCCGCGCACCCAGTTGGTCGCCGCCGAACACGCCGGTGAGGATGCCAATGAGCGTGATGCCGAACTGAGTTGTTGGCAGGAAGCTCTGCGGGTCGTCCGCCAGCATGCGAGCACGGGTGGCGCCGCGTAGGCCCTGGCGTTCCATCAAGGTGAGCATGGCGCGGCGCGAGGACACCAGGGCCAGCTCCGCGAGTGCGAAGGCACCGTTCAGGAGAACCAGGAGTGCTAGAATGGCGAGCTGCAATATCAGAGGCATGTGTTGTTTGTAGCTTGATTTTACGGCGCGCGCGATTGTTACGCTGCCGCCGCGCATTGTTGAAATGAAAATTTAAGTTTCGATAATAACCATCTGACGGATAGGAATCATTTTATTGAAATGCGGCATGAGGGGCGGAAAGATTAATTTTTGTATGCCTTAGTTGGGCCACATTCGTGCCCATCCGGCGCCGCACTGAATTGCGATGTTGCGCTCGGTTTCGGGGATTGTCCCGGAAGCAGTTCGGATATCATCATGACGTACCAGTCGCCAATTCGCCGCCAAGAGGCTCGGACTTCCACCCGCGAGGCCCGCAGGGGCTGGGCCTCGCCCAGCTCCTGGGCTGCCGCATTGGCGGTTGGGGTGGTGGCGTTTGGCCTGTGGGGCATTGCCAACAAGCCGGCGACCAATATAGCGCCGTACACCGGGGAAATTGGCGGATTCGCATTCTCGCCCTTCCACAAGGGTGAGAGCCCGCAGACCGGGGATTATCCGACGACAGCGCAGATCAAATCCGACCTGCAACTGGCTGCCAAATACACCCACAACATCCGCACCTACACGGTTGAGGGCGATCTGGGGCAGATTCCTGAGCTGGCGCAGGGGATGAACCTGAACGTGACTTTGGGCGCCTGGCTGGACCGGCACCCGGAGGCCAACGCCCAGGAGCTGGCGAAGGTGGTGCAGATTGCCAATGCCAACCCTGACGTGAAGCAGGTGATGGTGGGTAACGAGACCATTCTGCGTGGCGACATGCCGGTGCCGGAATTGATCGCGGATATTCATCAGGTTGAAAAACAGGTGCATGTACCGGTTTCCACCGCCGAGCCCTGGCATGTGTGGCTGAAGCACCCTGAACTCGCGAACTCGGTTGATTTCATCACCGTGCACTTGCTGCCCTATTGGGAAGGCGTGCCGGAGAACATCGCCGTGCAGGACGCAATGCACCGTTTCCAGGAAGTGCATGACCGCTTCCCGAACAAGCGGATCGTGATCGGCGAAATCGGCTGGCCCTCGGATGGCATCGACATCGGTGCGGCGCGCGCCAACACCATCAATCAGGCGCGCTTCCTGCGCGATTTCTTCAATCTCGCGCAACAAAAGCACCTAAATTACTTCGTGATGGAAGCCTTC
>JAKBCH010000137.1 GCA_021808055.1 Pseudomonadota bacterium
CGATTTTGGCGAGGCTGGCGGGCGGTACGGCAATCACGCATTCCTGCGTATTGTGCAAAGCCTCGAAGCTGTAATTGCCCCGCGCCACCACGCAGGCGATCAACGGCGGCTCGAAATCCAGCATCATATGCCAGGACATGGCCATGGCATTCGGCTTCGCCCCCGGCGCCTGGGTGGTGAGCAGCACCACCGGGCCGGGTTCGATGAACTGATAGACTTTGGAGAGGGGTAGCTCTTTCACCATGCCGCAGAAATAAACCCCGCCTTGCGGGCGGGGTTTGATCCTTATCAACCCCCGCACCGATAAGGCGCGGGGCTGGTATGATGGAATTAGCCGAGCTGCTTTTTGACGGCCTCGTTCACCAGCGCCGGGTTGCCCTTGCCCTGCATCGCCTTCATCACCTGGCCGACGAAGAAGCCGAAGAGTTTGTCTTTACCCGATTTATATTCGGCCACTTTATCCTGGTTTTCAGCAAGAACCTTGGTTACGGCGTCGTCGATAGCGCCGGTGTCGGTGACTTGCTTCAGGCCCTTTTCTTCGACGATGGCGGCGGGCATTTTACCCGTTTCGACCATTTCCTCGAACACATCCTTGGCGATGCGGCCATTGATGGTTTTATCGGTGATGAGGTCCAGCATCTGGCCCAGCGCCTCGACCGTTACCGGCGGGTTTTCGATGCTCTTGCCGGTGCGGTTCATCGCGGCGAAGAAATCGCCTGTGACCCAGTTGGCGGCGAGCTTGCCGTCCCGCCCTTTGGCGAGGGTTTCGTAGAAATCCGCTGTTGTCTGGTCGGCCACCAGCACGCCGGCATCGTAGAAGGGGATGCCGTATTCCGTGCAGAAGCGGGCGCGTTTTTCGTCGGGCAGTTCTGGGAGTTTGGCTTTCAGCTCCTCCACCCATTCCTGCTCCAGCACCAGAGGCAGCAGATCGGGCTCGGGGAAATAGCGGTAGTCATGCGCGTCTTCTTTGGAGCGCATGGAGCGGGTTTCGCCCTTGGCAGGATCGTACAGGCGGGTTTCCTGCACCACCTCGCCGCCGCTCTCCCAAACCTCGATCTGGCGCAGGGCCTCGGCCTCCACGGCGTGCATGACGAAGCGGATGGAGTTGACGTTCTTGATCTCGCAGCGCGTGCGGAAGTGCTCGCCGGGTTTGCGGACAGACACATTCACATCCGCGCGCATGGAGCCTTCCTCCATGTTGCCGTCGCAGGTGCCGAGATAGCGCACGATCTGGCGGATTTTGCGCAAATACGCCCCGGCTTCCTCGGGCGAGCGGATGTCCGGTTCCGAAACAATCTCCATCAGCCCCACACCCGCGCGGTTGAGGTCGATGACCGATTTGGAAGGGTGTTGATCGTGCATGGATTTACCTGCGTCTTGCTCAAGATGCAGGCGAGTGATGCCGATATGCTTGATGGTGCCGTCTTGCAGCTCGATCTCGACAGTGCCGGTGCCGATAATGGGGTGGGCGAACTGGCTGATCTGATAACCCTGCGGCAGATCCGCGTAGAAATAATTCTTGCGGTCGAAACGCGAGAACAGATTGATCTGCGCTTTAAGGCCGAGGCCGGTGCGCACGGCCTGGGCCACGCATTCCTTGTTGATGACAGGCAACATGCCGGGGAAACCGGCATCGATGAACGACACATGCGCATTGGGGGCGCCGCCATAGGTGGCGGAGGCACCGGAGAAGAGTTTTGATTGCGAAATCACCTGCGCGTGGACTTCAAGCCCGACCACGATCTCCCATGTGCCGGTGCGGCCTTCTAGCGTGTAGCTGCTCATTTGGCGCGAACCTCCGGCAGAGCGGTGAAATTGGCCGCGGCCTCTATGGCGGCGGAGACGGCGAATACCGTTTCCTCATTGAAATGCTTGCCGATGACTTGCAGGCCGAGCGGCAGCCCTTCGGCGGAAAGACCGGCGGGAACACTCATGGCGGGCACACCGGCCAAAGAGGCGGGGACGGTGAACACGTCGTTGAGATACATGGTGACGGGATCGTCCATCTTCTCGCCCAGGCCAAACGCGGCGGAGGGTGCCGTGGGGGTGAGGATGGCGTCTACTTTTGCAAACGCGTCCGTGAAATCCTTCAGGATCAGATTCCGTACTTTTTGGGCTTTGAGGTAATAAGCGTCGTAATAGCCATGGCTCAGCACATAGGTGCCGATCATGATACGGCGCTTTACCTCGGGGCCGAATCCAGCAGCGCGGGTGCGCTCGTAAAGGTCGATGAGGTCCTCGCCGTCAACGCGCTTGCCGTAGCGCACGCCGTCGTAACGCGCGAGATTGGAGGAGGCTTCGGCGGGGGCGACGATGTAATAGACCGGCAGGCCGTATTTGGTGTGGGGCAGGGAGATGTCGATAATCTCGGCACCCTGGGCTTTCAGCCAGGCAATGCCCTTGTCCCACAAAGCCAGGATTTCGGGGTTGGTGCCTTCAAGTCGGTATTCGGCGGGGATGCCGATTTTGAGGCCCTTGACGCCACGGGTGAGGGCGGCGGTGAAATCCGGCACCGCCCGCTCGGCGGAGGTGGAGTCGCGTTCGTCGAACCCCGCCATGGCGTTGAGCAGCAGGGCGTTGTCTTCCACGTTGCGGGCCATGGGGCCGGGCTGGTCTAGCGAGGAGGCAAAGGCCACCACGCCCCAGCGCGAGCAGCGCCCATAAGTGGGTTTGATGCCAGCCAGGCCCGTGAAGGCGGCGGGCTGGCGGATGGAGCCGCCTGTGTCTGTGCCCGTGGCGGCCAAAGCAATGCGCCCGGCAACGGCGGCGGCGGAGCCACCCGAGGAGCCGCCGGGGACCAGCTTGGCATCCGAGCCCTGGCGCTTCCAGGGGTTTTCCACAGGGCCATAGCCGGAGGTGATGTTGGAGGAGCCCATGGCGAATTCATCCAGATTCGCCTTGCCGAGCATGACGGCCCCCGCCGCCTTCAACTTGCCCGAGACCGTGCTTTCGTAGGGCGGGATGAAGGGCTCCAGGATTTTGCTGGCGGCCGTGGTGCGCACACCCTCGGTGCAGAACAGGTCCTTCATGGCGATGGGAATGCCGGTGAGGGGGGTGGCGGTGCCATCCGCAATTCGCGCATCCGCAGCCTTGGCCTGCGCCAGCGCCAGCTCCGGTGTGGTGGTGATGTAGGCGTTCAGGCGCGGGTTCAGCGCCGCCACTGCCTCATTATACGCCGTGGTCAGCTCCACAGCCGAAATCTCTTTGGCTTTCAGCGCCTTGGCGGCACTGGCCAAACTCAGGTCAAAAATGCTCATTCCACCACTTTCGGCACGGCAAAGAAGTTTCCAATGCGGTCTGGCGCGTTAGCCAGGATTTTCTCCGCCATGTCGCCATCGGTGAGCTTGTCCTCACGTTGGCGCAGCGCCATTTGCGCGCCGCCGGAGAGCGGTTCAACGCCCTCCACGTTCACCTCCGACAGTTGCTCCACATAGCCCAGAATCGCGTTTAGCTCGTTCTGGAGGGTGGAAACCTCCTCGTCATTCACCCTTATGCGGGCCAGTTTCGCAATACGGCGTACCGTTGCGGCA
>JAKBCH010000138.1 GCA_021808055.1 Pseudomonadota bacterium
GAGGTGGCGGTGCATCCGGCATGGCACACCTTATCGGAGCTTTCGCGCGCCGATGAAGTTCATGCCCTTGGCTGGACCGAACCCCGGGCTGGTGCCCATGTCGCGCGGGCGGCACTGTCTTATTTGTGGGCCCAGGGTGAGGCAGGGGTAGGCTGCCCAGCAGCCATGACCTTTGCCTCCCTGGCCGCGCTGCGCCATGCGCCCGAGGTGCTGGCAAGCTTTCAGCCGCAAATTCTGTCCCCGCTTTACGACCCCCGCCCCGTACCAGCGCAACAGAAGCCCGCTATCATTGTAGCCATGGCGATGACGGAAAAGCAGGGCGGCTCGGACCTGCGCCAGATTACAACAGAAGCGGTGCCCATCAGCGGTGGCTGGCACGCGCTCACGGGCCATAAATGGTTCTTCTCGGTGCCAACCGCGGATTTGTTTCTAACCCTGGCCCGCACGCCAGCGGGCCCCACCTGCTTTCTGGCGCAAGGCTGGCGCGAAGATGGCAGCCGTAACCGGCTGCTGATCCAGCGGCTGAAAGAGAAATGCGGTAATCGTTCCAACGCCGCCTCGGAGGTTGAGTTCCGCGGGCTTGAGGCACGGATTATTGGCGAGGAAGGCCGCGGGATTGCCACCATTCTGAACATGGCGCATCTCACGCGGTTGGAGTGTGCATTGGGCAGTGCCGGGCAGATGCGCCAGGCCGTACGTCTGGCGTTGCATCACGCTTGTCATCGCGCCGCGTTCGGGCGGCGGTTGAGTGAACAACCCGCCATGGCCAATGTGCTGGCCGACCTGGCGCTGGAGAGTGAAGCCGCGACCTGGCTGGCGATGCGGGCGGCGGCGGCGCTGGATGCCAGCGACCGCGACGAGGGGGAGCGAGTCTTAAGCCGCATTCTGGCGCCGCTGGCGAAATACTGGGTGTGCAAGCGCGCGCCGATGGTGATTGCCGAAGCGCTGGAGTGCCATGGCGGCAATGGGTTCATTGAGGAGCATGACATTGCCCGCCTGTACCGCGAGGCGCCGCTGAATGGGCTGTGGGAAGGGTCGGCCAATGTCATCTGTCTGGACATAATGCGCGCCCTGGCCCGCACGCCAGAGGGTGCTACGCTGCTGCATGCGGAGATCGCATCTGCCAAGGGCAGGCATCCGGCGCTGGATGCCTGGCTGCAAACAGCCTTGCCCGCCGCCGATGAACCCAATGCCCGGCGTCTGGCCGAAGAGCTTGCCCTGGCGCTGGCGGCCAGCTTGTTGCTGCGTTATGCGCCGGCGGAAATCGCCGCTGCCTTTTGCATTACGCGCCTGCAACATACGGGCGGATATGCGCTGGGCACATTGCCCGAAAGCGTGGCGTTGGAGGCGCTGATCTCCCGTGCGCCATATGAAGCAGGCAGATAGACCGGCTCAGGCGGGCGCGGGAAGGAAGAACGCCACAGCCTTCTCCACCACCTCTGGCTGGTAGGCGTGGGGGCCGTCGTATTCAACATAGGTAACGTCATACCCTGCGTCCCGCAGCATCGCCGAGTGCTTCCTGCCGGATCGTTCGATTGGAATCTGCTCGTCCCTGGTGCCGTGGGACATGAATATGAGCGGCGCGCCCTGTTGGCACTGGACGGTCATGAAACCGGCCGAGGACACGATGATGTGGGTAACAAACTGCCCGTTAGTGATGCCGAGCGACATGGCATAGCTTCCTCCGTCGGAATGGCCGGCGAAGGCGAAATGCGTTGGGTCGAGCGTGAAACGGTCCGCGACCGCTGCCAGCGTCGTATCCAGGCGCTCGCGGTCGGGGCCGTTTCCGCCGATGACGATATCCCAGGTCGGGAACAGTGATTGCGGGGCCAGGAGCAGAAACCCCTGCTGCTTCGCGTGCGTTTCCAGCATTGGCAATATTTTTTGTGCACTGCCGCCGCCGCCATGAAACAGCACCACAAGTGGTGTCGGCCGCGTGGGGTCAATGCTGTCCGGCACCACCAGCACAGGGTCCCGTTCAGTGAACAGGCCGAGGTCATGCCGCCCCGGTGGCAGGGGCGGCAGGGTGGGACTGCGATGGATGAAATCAAGATGTCCTTGGAGGTAATGATCCATAATGCCCTCGCGTGGTAATATCTGCTGCTGGTGGTGCGATAGGCGGCTGGCCATGCATCGTCAATCAACCGCCGCGATCGCCAGGCGGCGGCCTGGGCCATTGAGGCGGACCCGAGAAATTAGTCTGATTTTAAGAACTTCCGCCTATCGCCATGATATGGAAGGAATTTCTGCAAGCCCCCCTCCAGCTGATGATTGCTGGTCCAGCTGGCTTAACCATGGCCGCGATGGTGGCAATGCGGTTGTGCGGGCGCATGTGGCGGCCCAAACCGCGCGATTCGCGGAAACGCTTCTCAACCATGTACAAGCACCGCCGGCCACGATGCTCGATATCGGCAGCGGGGATGGGTTGGTGGCCTGGGCGGCTTTATCCCGCTGGCCGGGCGTAGAAGTCACGATGACGGATATCTCACCGGCGCTGCTTGCGCAGGCACAAACTGAAGCTGCAAGGCGCGGTGTTGCGGGTCAATGCCGCTTCGTGCGTGCAAACGCGCAAAGTTTGGAAGCTGTTGCAGACAGCTCACAGGAGCTGGTTACCAGCCGCTCGGCTTTGGCGTATGTCGAGGATAAACCGGCGGCATTCCGCGCGGCGTTTCGTGTGCTCAAAGCTGGCGGCATGATAAGCATCGCCGAGCCGCTGTTTCGGGAGCAGGTGCTCTCCATGAACGCATGGCAGGATGGCTCGGTCAGCCCCCTGGGGGCATTGCTCTACAGATGGAAAGCCGCACAATTCGCAAACCCGGGTGGCGCTGCGCAGCCAAATCCGGTGAGCGGCTATACGGAGCAGGATCTGTTCAGTTTTGCCAGCCAGGCAGGATTCCAGGATTTGTATCTGGAACTACATGTTGATGAGCGCAAGGCACCGCCGCGTGATTGGAAGACATTTTGTGCCATGTCTCCGCATCCTCTTGCTCCATCCTCGGCTGAAATTCTGGCCACCAGGTTTTCTCCCGCTGAACGGGAGATATTGGAAGCGGCATTACGCCCAAGCGTTGAAAGTGGCGGGTTTGGCATCACCAGCCGGATTATCTACCTGTGTGGCCGTAAAGCAGGGTAGCCGGGCAGCCAATTTTTGGCATGGCAGCGGCTTCAGTGTTAAATCCGCCCGCATGACGGGCGGATTTAACGCTGGCGAAGACCTAGAATTCTTCCATATCCATCGAATTCGCGAAATCCCCGGCCGCGGCCAGCACAGGCTTGAGAACGCCGTTGAAGCGCTTTTGCGATTCGCGCTTGCGCGTTGGTGCGTGCGCTACATTGTGTGCGGTGGCGGGAGCTTCACCAATCTGAAACCGAGCAGTGAGGGTAACGAGTTTTTCGGTCTCTTGTGCGAGGCTGTGGCAAGCCGCGGTTGATTCTTCAACCATCGCGGCGTTTTGCTGCGTAACCTGATCCATTTGGTTAATGGCCGCATTCACCTGGTGAAGGCCCGTGGCCTGTTCCTGG
>JAKBCH010000006.1 GCA_021808055.1 Pseudomonadota bacterium
TCTGATGGCTTGTTCGCCGAGGTGGCGCGGATACCAGGGCTGATCGACGATGTGCGGGCGAAGGAGCGGGTGATAATCCTCGGGCCATCGCTGTTGCCCGCCTTGCTGCAAACCATCCATCTTGGCCATGTGACGCTGGATTTGGAGAAACGCGCCGGGGAGATCAGGCAGATTCTGGGCGCCACCAAGACCGAGATGGTGAAGATGGACGAGGCGCTGGCCAAGCTGGCGCAAAATGCCAGCACGATGAGCAATAATATCGAGAAAGTGCGCACCCGCACCCGCGCCATGGGCCGCGTGCTGAAAACCGTGGAGGTGGTGGAGGCCAATGCGGCGCAGAGCCTGCTGGGGCTGCCTGAAGAAGCCGAGGAGTAGCGCCTTGCCAGCTTGCCCCGGTTGCGCGAGGCTCCCAGCCATGAAACGCCGTTTATTGCTCGCCAGCCCTCTCGCCCTGGCCGCGTGCCATCATGACCTTTCTCAGCAGGATGTGAACATTAGCGGGCTGGTGCCAAAGCTCGCCTTCACCATGAATGATGTGGCCACCGGCAAGCAGGTGACAGCGGCGGATTTCAAAGGCTCGGTGGTGCTGCTTTATTTCGGCTATACCAATTGCCCGGATGTGTGCCCGACGACGCTCTACAACATGCAGCGCGTGCAGGAAGCCATGGGCAAGGCGGCGGGCAAGGTGAAAGTGTTGTTCGTGACCGTGGACCCGGACCGCGACACGCCCCAGGTTTTGACGAAATACACCGGCTTGTTCGGCAGCAATGTGGTGGGGCTGCGCGGCACGGCGGATGAGCTCTACACGCTGGCGCGGCGCTACCGGGTGGTGTTCTCAGTGGTGAAAACGCCGGCATACAGCGTGACTCATTCAGCCGCGGTTTATGTGTTTAACGCCCAGGGTGCGCCGGAATTTATCATCGCCGGGTTGGATACGGTGAAACCGGACATCGCAGGCATCGCGGCTGATTTGCGGCGCGTGGCAGCGAAATGAGCAACTGGCGCGGCATCAGCCTGTGGATGGACGGGGTGGGCGAGATCACGCCCCGCCCGGCTCTGGGGGGTGATGTTAGCGCCGACATCGCCATTATCGGCGCGGGTTATACCGGGCTGTGGACCGCCTATTATTTAAAAACCCGCGCGCCAGGGCTGAACATTGTGGTGGTGGAGGCTGAGACCGCCGGGTTCGGCGCCTCTGGCCGCAATGGCGGCTGGGTGATGGGTGCGGTGCTGGGCGAGGAGCGGGTGGTGGGCCATTTGCCGGAACCGCGCAGGGCCGAAAGCTGGGCGCTGCTGCACGGCATACCGGATGAAGTGGGCCGGGTTGTGCGGGCGGAGGGCATTGGCTGCGATTTCCGCAAGGGCGGCACGCTTTATTGCGCGGCGCGCTACCCCGAGCAGGAAACCCGCCTGCGCGGTTGGCTGCGGGATGGCTATGCGGAGGGGTTAAGCGAGGCGGATTTGCGATGGCTGGACCCTGCTGAACTGACGCAGGAGCTGCGCGTGCCGGGTGCCTTAGGCGCGGTATACACCCCGCATTGCGCCACTATTCAGCCCGCGAAGCTGGCGCGCGGCCTGGCGGAGGTGGTGGAGCGGCTGGGGGTGAAGATTTACGAGCAGAGCCCGGTGACGGCTTGGCAGCCGGGGGAGATACGCACGGAACATGGCGTTGTGAAAGCGGATTGGGTGGTGCCCGCCGTGGAGGGTTACGCTGCCAGCCTGCCGCCATTGGGGGATTACCAATTGCCGGTGCAGAGTATGCTGATCGCCACCGAGCCTCTGCCGGAAGATGTCTGGGCGGGGATTGGTTTGGCGCGGGGGCAGAGCTTCAGCGAGTTCAGCCGCCAGGTGACTTATGGGCAGCGCACGGCGGATAACCGGCTGGCCTTTGGCGCGCGCGGTGGCTACCGCTTTGGCGGCAAGCTGCGGAATGATTTTACGCTGACCGAGGCCGAGGAAGGTTTACGGCGGTATCTGTTGGGAGAGATTTTTCCGCAGTTGAAGGGGGTGAAGATCACGCATCGCTGGGGCGGGAATCTTGGCATGTCTCGCCGGTTTCATCCGCATATGCTGCTGGATTCGAAAAACCACGTGGCACTTTCCGGCGGGTATGGCGGCGAGGGTGTGGGAGCTTCGAACCTTGGCGGGCGCACGCTGGCGGATTTGATTCTGGGGCAAGAGAGCCTGGAGACGCGCCAGCCCTGGGTGATACGGGACAAGGCGATGAAGGACGCTCTGCGGCGCTGGGAGCCTGAGCCGCTGCGCTGGCTGGGCTATAACGCCATCGTTAACAGCTTCGAGCTTGAAGACAGGGTGCTGGCCAACCCGCGCAGCGCCAACTGGCGGCGGTGGATGGCGCAGGCTTTGGCGGCGCGGATGCAGGGGTTGATGCGGGGGTGATGGGCGCAGACCCGCCCGTATCGGTTGACATAAATCATAGCGCCGTACTTCGCGCCACCTAAAACCAAACAGGCATCCGACCATCTCAATTTGCCTAATGGCAGACCATCTGCTGATAAAGCATCAAGGATTCCCGATGACCGCATCGATTGAAGTACGTCAACCAGTTCCCTATCAGCCAGGTCAGCCCATCGCCTTTGGTGCCTGCCGGGCGATCACGGTAACATCTGTATCTGAGATCGGCTGGCGGGACACTGGAAAACTCATTGAGGACATTGAGGCCAATGGCGGTCCGTCCGCCTGCCAGTGGGGGATGCATTTCGACCAAGACAACGCGGCGGGAAGTTGTTCATTGGTGGAGGTGCAAGGCCTGGACGGGAAGGTAACTCGTATCTTGCTCGATTCAGGCTGGAACCGGGATTACATGGCCGAGCGCTTCCGGGCCACCGGGGTTGACCGTATGCTCACCTCGGGCGAGATCGATTTTGTTTATCTCAGCCACGAGCATCTGGATCATTTCTGGGGGATCGAGGCGGTTCTCTCCCTGGCACCGGAAATCACCATTCTGGCACCTGGCACCTTGAGCGAGGAGGCAATGGCCTGGCTGGCCGGAGGGTCTTTTCCACAAGCCGGCATCACCAACCGGGCCCCACACCAGGGCAAGCTGGTTCTGCTGCTTCCCGGCGGTGTCCATCGTCTGGCCGAAGGGGTTGCCTCGGTCACTTTCGACATACCGTTCTGGCTCGACATTCGCGGCGAGCAATCGCTTTACTTCAACGTCGCTGATGAAGGGTTGGTCTGCGTCGCCGGCTGCTGCCACCAGGGGGTGACCACTCTGGTTGACTATGCAGCGGACAAGCTGGAGGGCGGGAAAAATCTTTACGGTCTGTTCGGCGGGCTGCATATCGCGCCGCTCGGCCCGATCACCGACGAGCAGAGGGAGATGGTGAAGGCGCTGGCGAAATACGGCTTCCGCAAAATCGCTGCCAACCACTGCACCGGGACATCAGCAATCGCCTTGATGCATGAACTCGGTTACCCGATGGTCGGCGGCAGCGGCAAAGATGGCTCTCAGGGCACCGACCATGTCGGCAACGGCGATACGGTGCGGTTCCCGTAGGTAGCCAACCCAAGCTCAACTGATTGGCCAAACGTTTGAAGAAAACCGCAGAGGTAGCGTTCGCCGCGGTTAGCTCCGGTAGGAGCCGTTGATGTCGATATAGCCGTGGGTGAGGTCGCAGGTCCATACGGTGGCGTGGCCATCGCCTAGGCCGATATCGACCGTGATTTCGATCTCCCGGCCCTTCATATGCGCCACCACGGGGGTTTCATCGTAGCCAGGCACGACGCCGCCGTTCTGCGCCATCCAGACGCCGCCGACGGCCACGCCGAGCTTGTCGCGGTCCGCCGGTTCGCCCGCCTTGCCAACGGCCATGACGATGCGGCCCCAATTCGCGTCCTCGCCAGCGATGGCGGTTTTCACCAAGGGCGAATTGGCGATGACCATGCCGATACGCTTGGCCGAGGCGTGGCTGACAGCACCCTCAACATTGATGGTGACGAGTTTCTTCGCCCCCTCGCCGTCCCGCACCACCATCATCGCCAGCTCGTGCAGAACCTCGTGCAGGGCTCGGCGGAAATCCGCCAGGGCGGCGGGGTCTTCGGTGGGGTTGTTGCCCGCCTGGCCGGTGGCGAAGAGCAGCACCGTGTCTGAGGTGGAGGTATCAGAATCAATGGTCACGCAATTGAAGGTGCTCTCCACGTTTTTGGAAAGCATCGACTGCAAGGCGGGGGCGGGGATCGCGGCGTCGGTGAAGATGAAGCTCAGCATTGTCGCCATGTCCGGCGCGATCATGCCCGAGCCTTTGGCGATGCCGTTGATCCGCACCTCCACCCCGCCCAGCCGGGCCGTGCGGGTGGTACCCTTGGGGAAGGTGTCGGTGGTCATGATGGCCGAGGCGGCCTCGGCGAAACGGTCCGCCGCGAGGTTGGCTTTCAGCGCGTCCATCACCGCGATGATTTTTTCAGCCGGCAGTTTCTCGCCGATAACGCCGGTGGAGGCCAGAAAGACCTGCCCAGGCTCGGTGCCCAATGTTTCCGCCGCGGCCTTGGCTGTGGCTTCCACGGCGCGGGCACCGGCAGCGCCGGTGAACACATTGGCATTGCCCGCATTTACCACCAGGGCGCGGGCGGAGCCGCCGGGCAAAACCTCCCGGCACCAGGACACCGGTGCGCCGGGGCATTGGTTGCGGGTGAACACCCCGGCAACCGTCGTGCCCTCGGCAAATTCAGCCAGCAGCACATCTGTGCGGCCTTTATAGCGGATGCCCGCCGCCGCCGTCGCCAGCCTCACCCCCGCCAGAGGGGCAAGCGCCGGCAGGGGAAGGGCTAATGGCGAGACGGGAAGCGGGCCTGCCATGGCAACTTACTTGCTGGTGCTGGCCGCACCCGGTGCGGTCTGCGGTACTGGCTTGCCATCTGCCCCATAAACCACGATTTTCACCTTGCCGCGGACATTGTTCAGCGTGTCCTGCACGGCCTGGTCGGTCAACTTTTGGCGAATCTGGTCCTGCACATCGGCAAAAGTCGGGGTGGGGGCGGTGCGGTGGCCCTCGTTAAGAATAACGTGCCAGCCAAACTGCGTGTGAACCGGGGTTTTGGTGTATTCGCCCTTTTTCAGCGCGAAGGCGGCATTGGCAAATTCCGGCACCATCTCATCCTTGGAGAACCAGCCGAGCTCGCCGCCATTTTTGGCACCGGGGTCGATGCTGTCTTTTTCCGCCAGCTTGGCGAAGTCAGCGCCCTTGTTGAGCTGCTTGATGATGTCTTCCGCCTGCGCCTGGCTGGAAACCAGGATCTGCCTTGCATCCACCTGCTCCGGACCAGGCTTGCCAGCGTAGTCGCGGTTATATTCGGCCTGCACGGCGGTGTCTGTCACCTGGGCGGCCACGGCCTTTTGCACATAGGCATTTTCAAGCTGCACATCGGCGGCGGCCTGCATCCGCGCGGCCACAGCCGGGTTGCTCTGCAGGTTTTCTTTCTGGGCCTCAATCAGCAGCGCCTTGCGGTCCACTTCCTGGTTCACCAGCAGCGGCAGCAATTGCTGCGCCGGCAGTTGCTGCGCCTGCGGGGGCAGGTTCTGCGCGTCAGCCTGAATGTCGCTCAAATGGATCGGCAGACCATTCACCGAGGCAACCACCGGATTGGAGTTCGCCGGGGTGGCGGGCGCAGGGCTTGCAGCCGGGGCTGGCTGGGCAAACGCCGCTGGGGCGGCGATGGCAAGGGCAAGAGCCAAGGCGGAAAGCGTGGACAACTGACGCATCTGTAGGAACCTTATTCTAAAGATGCGGCTCCTATGAGCCAAAGCCCCGCGCCGGGCAAGGCTTGGACCTGAAAACGAGGCCAAAGCGGGGCATATTTGACCATGCCCACCCTGGCGCTTATGTCATCGGCAGTCCTTTTTATCGTTCAAGTGCGGATTTCGTCCCTATCATGTTGTCCAGCCTCGCCCGCGCCGTATTCGGCTCCAGTAACGACCGTACCCTGAAAAGCTTCAAGCGCCGGGTGGTGGCCATCAACGCGCTGGAACCGCAGATGGCGGCGCTGGATGATGCCGCGCTGGCGGCCAAAACCCAGGAGTTTAAAAGTCGTCTGGAACAGGGCGAAAGCCTGGATGATCTGCTGGAGGAAGCCTTCGCCGTGGTGCGCGAAGCCTCCCGGCGCGTGCTCGGTATGCGGCATTTCGACGTGCAGCTGATCGGCGGCATGGTGCTGCATGAAGGGCGGATTGCCGAGATGAAGACCGGCGAGGGCAAAACCCTGGTGGCAACGCTGGCCGTTTACCTGAACGCGCTGAATGGCCGGGGCGTGCATGTGGTGACCGTGAACGACTACCTGGCCAAGCGCGATGCCGAGCAGATGGGCCAGCTTTACGGCTTTCTGGGGCTTTCCACCGGCATTATCATCCCCTCCGTGGAGGAGCAGAACCGCCGCCCGGCCTATGCTGCCGACATTACCTACGGCACCAATAACGAGTTCGGCTTCGATTACCTGCGCGACAACATGAAGTACAGGCTGGAGGATATGGTGCAGCGGCCGTTCAGCTTCGCCATCGTGGACGAGGTGGACAGCATCCTTATCGACGAAGCCCGTACCCCGCTGATTATCTCCGGGCCATCCGACGAGCCGACCAGCCTTTACGCCCAGGTGGATTCGGTGGTGGCGGCCTTCCTCGCCCGCGGAGACGTAGCCGAGGATGGCAAACATGAATTCTACGAGAAGGACGAAAAAGCCCGCACGGTGAACATGACCGAGCTGGGGGCCGAGACGGTGGAAGAGATGCTGCAAGCCGCCGGGCTGCTGAACGGCGGGCTTTATGACCGCACCAACGTGCCGCTGGTGCACCATGTGCAACAAAGCTTGCGCGCCCGCACATTGTTTGCCCGCGATGTGGATTACATCGTGCGCGAGGGCAAGATCGTCATCATCGACGAGTTCACCGGGCGTATGCTGGAGGGTCGGCGCTATTCCGATGGCCTGCACCAGGCGCTGGAGGCCAAAGAGCGGGTTGAGGTTCAGCAGGAAAACCAGACGCTCGCCTCCATCACCTTCCAGAATTATTTCCGCCTGTACCCCAAGCTGGCCGGCATGACCGGCACGGCGATGACCGAGGCGGATGAATTTGAAGAAATTTATAAGCTGAGCGTGGTGGAGATTCCCACCAACGTGCCGGTGGCGCGCGACGACCAGGATGACGAGGTTTACCGCACCGCCGCTGAGAAATATGAGGCGGTGGCGAAGCTGATTGAAGAGTGCCGGAGCCGGAACCAGCCCGTGCTGGTGGGCACCACGAGCATCGAGAAAAGCGAGATCATCTCCAATTTGCTCAACGCCAAGGGCATCAAGCACAGCGTACTGAACGCCCGGTTTCATGAACAGGAGGCGAAGATCGTCGCCCAGGCCGGGGCACCGGGAGCCATCACCATCGCCACCAACATGGCCGGGCGCGGCACCGACATCAAACTCGGCGGCAATTACGAGATGCGCCTGGCGCTGGAGCCGAATGTGGAGCCGGCGGCGCTGCGTGCCGAAATTGACGCCAACCATGTGGTGGTGAAGGCGGCAGGCGGGCTGTTCGTCATCGGCACCGAGCGGCATGAGAGTCGGCGCATTGATAACCAGTTGCGCGGGCGCTCCGGCCGCCAGGGCGACCCGGGCGCCAGCCGCTTCTTCCTCTCGCTGGAAGACGATCTGATGCGCATTTTCGGCTCCGACCGGATGGGCGGGATGTTGCAGCGCCTGGGGCTGAAGGAAGGCGAGGCGATTATCCATCCGTGGATCAACAAGGCGTTGGAAAAAGCGCAGAAGAAGGTTGAAGTCCGCAATTTCGACATGCGCAAGAACGTGTTGAAATACGACGACGTGATGAACGACCAGCGCAAGGAAGTTTACGCCCAGCGCCGGGAGTTTATGGACGCTGAAAACGTTGCCGATGTCGTGGCGGAAATGCGCGACGATGTGATTGCCGCAATGGTGGAAAACCGCGTGCCGGAGAAAGCCTTTGCCGAGCAATGGCAATCTGCCGAGCTGGCCGCAGACGTAACCCGCGTGCTGGCGCTGAACCTGCCCGTTGTGGACTGGGCGGCGGAAGAAGGCATCGACGAGGTGCATTTGCGCGAACGCATCATGCAGGCTGCGGCAGAGGCCGCAAACGGCAAGGCAACGCAGTTTGGCGAGGCACTGCATTCCTATATCGAAAAATCCGTGCTGCTGCAGACGCTTGACCATGTGTGGAAAGAGCATTTGCTGGGGCTGGATTATTTGCGCCAGGGCATTGGCCTGCGCGGCTATGGCCAGCGCGACCCGCTGAACGAATATAAGCGCGAGGCCTTCGCCATGTTCGCGGCGATGCTGGATGATTTGAAAGAGCGGGTGATTCTGGCCCTGTCACACGTGCAGGTGCAGATGCAGGCACCGCCTCAACCCGCCCCGGTGCCGATGGTGGAATCGCACCCCGCCCCCGGTGCCATGCAGGGCGGCTTGGCCCTGGCGGAGCCGGTGATCCGCAACACCGACGCGACGCTACCCGCTTTTGGCGAAACGGAGGTTGACCCGGCCCGGCCAGAAACCTGGGCCGCCACACCGCGCAACGCGCCCTGCCCCTGCGGCACCGGCAAAAAATATAAATACTGCCACGGCAAGGTTTAGAGCGCGATGACCTCAGGTTCGCTCACTTTGCGAGCGAGCCTGAAGTCTAATCGCCCTCTCATTTATTGTTTAAGCGGCGGCTTTATTCGGCCGCCAGACCCAGCGGCAAAACCAGGCGGTGCCATTTCAAGGCCACGTTCAGCCAGAATGTCCCGCACCCGGTCTGGCCTGTCTGAGATGATACCATCCACACCAAAATCAATCATGCGATGGATGTCCTTAACCTCGTTCACCGTCCATGGTATTACCGCCAGGCCAAGGCGCTGTGCTTCATCCATCTCCGCCGCCTGCAGCCCCTCATGAAACGGTGCCCAGGCTTTGGCCCCGGTGCTGGCCACCGCGCGCGGCAGGCTACCGCCAAATGCCGCAATTCTGGTTTTGCCAAACCACAAATCGGCGTTGGCCACAGTTTCAGGTGCGGTGAGGCAGCAACGCGGCAAAGCCGGTTCCAGCATTGCGGCTTCCTCCAGCACCCGCCAGTCGAATGCAAGGAGCATGGCGTTGCCGATACGGTTTGCCCGCCGCAAAACACGCACAACCTTTGCCGCCAGAAATTTTGGGGCCAGCGTTGCGTCCGGCCTATCCGGATAGGTTTTTATCTCGACAAGAAAATTCAATGCTGTGCTGGCGGCAAGAATATCGCCAAGCGCCGGAATGCGCGCCCCCTGCACCGGCATTTGTTCCGCGAACCGTTTTGCGTAAGCTGAGCCCACGCGCAACCGGCCGACATCATAGGTGCTAATCTGCTGAAATGTCAGCGCACCGATAAACGGCGCATCGCCGCCCACATAGGCACCGGAATTGTCCCGGGCGATGTCAGGGTTTAGCCTTGGGTCATGGTGCGCCACCGCAACGCCATCAGCGGTGACCGCGATGTCCAGCTCTACCCCGGTAAGATTGAGATGCTCCGCCAGCGCGAACCCTGCCAGGGTGTTTTCCGGCAACAGGCCCCGCGCGCCGCGATGCCCGAAAACCGCGATCAAAGCCGGTTTGTCGCGGCGTCCGCCAGCACGGCGGCAATCTGCGCGAATGCGTGGGCTCGGTGGCTGATCTTGTCTTTCTCATGGCCCAGCTCGGCATAGCTTTGTTCATAGCCGTTGGGGATGAAGATCGGGTCGTAGCCAAACCCTGTCCCGCCGCGCGGCGCAGGGGCAATGCGCCCAGACGCCTCGCCGATATAGGTGGCGGTGGAACCATCAGGTTGGGCCAGGCAGAGGGCGCAGGTGAACCAGGCGTCCCAATCATTCTTGGCTTCCGCCGCGGCGATGATCTTGGCGAAGGCACCTGGGTAGTCGTCCCCCGCATAGCGCGAGGAATAAATGCCCGGCTGGCCGTTGAGCGCCGAAACCGAAAGCCCGGAATCATCGCCAATGGCCGGCAAGCCGGATGCCTTGGCGGCGGCCACAGCCTTGATCCGCGCATTGCCCGCGAAATCCGGTGCGGTTTCAGCGGGTTCTGGCAGGCCCAGCGCGCCCGATGA
This sequence comes from Pseudomonadota bacterium, assembly GCA_021808055.1. The sequence goes on from JAKBCH010000006.1 coordinate 10,088, forward strand.
GGTCACCTCATAGCCGAGCGGTGCCAGCAGGGTTTGAAATTCCTTCAGCTTGCCCGGATTATGCGTGGCGATGACGAGTTTTTTCATGCGCGCCCGGCATCGCCTGAAAGCATACCGGGGTCAATCTTCAGTTTCGCCAAAGCGCGCTGCCATTTGGTTTGGTAGGCCGAATCAAAAATGATGTCGTTATCCGGGTCCGTGGTCAGCCAACTGTTCTGGCAGATCTCTTCCTCAAGCTGGCCAGCGCCCCAGCCCGCATACCCCAGCAGCAACCGCGCCTGGGCAGGCCCACCGCCGGAAGCCACGGCTTGCAGCACCTCCATGCTGGCGCTTAAAACATGCGCTCCATCCACATCCAGGCTGCCTTCGGTCATCCATTCAGCCGAATGCAGTACAAAACCGCGATGGTCCTCCACCGGCCCGCCCTGGCCCACGGCTAAATCGCGCTGCGGCGGGTGCGGCTCCACGCCCAATTGCTGCAAAAGATCGCCGAACCGGGGTTTACGCAACGTGCGGTTCAGCACCAGGCCCATCGCCCCTTCCTCGTTATGCGCACAAATAAAAATCACGCTTTGCGTAAACCGTGGATCGCGCATGGCTGGCATCGCCAGAAGCACCTGGCCGGTCAGCCAGCTTGGGCGGGAGGCTATCGAAATTTCGGGGTTAGTCATCCGACCAATATATTCGCGCGCGCGCCTCTCTGCCAGCCCCGGCGCACCCGGCTTCACGTCACCCGTCAGTTCGCGTAAGATGGTGCATCCGTTTCACGAGCAATAGGCAGACAATGATCAAAACTGGTGACAAAATTCCGGCCATGAAGCTCATGCTGGCCACACCGGACGGCCCGCGCGAAGTGGAAACAGCGGAGCTGCTGGGCCTTGGAAAAGTTGTGCTATTTGCCGTGCCGGGTGCCTTCACCCCCACTTGCAGCGCCAAGCATGTGCCTGGCTTCGTAAAGCTGGCGCCGGAGCTGAAGGAAAAAGGCGTGGACAGGATCGTCTGTCTGGCGGTGAACGACGCCTTTGTGCTGGGCGCCTGGGCCAAGGACCAAAAAGCGGGCGATGCCGTGCAATTTCTGGCCGACGGCTCTGCCGCCTTCACCAAGGCGCTGGGGCTGGAGCTGGACCTGGTGGCGCGCGGCATGGGCATTCGCAGCCAGCGTTTCGCGCTGGTGATTGAGAATGGTACCGTGACCAAGGTGGCCGTGGAAGAACCGGGCGGGTTCGAGGTCAGCCGCGCCGAGGCCATTCTCGAAGCTCTCTAAGCCGGTGACCCTCGCCCTCACGGTCGTGGTGCCGTGTTACAACGAACGCGCGAACGTGGCCCCCATGGTCGCGGCGCTGGAGAGCGCCCTCGCCGGTTTGGCGTGGGAGGTTGTGTTCGTTGATGATGACAGCCCGGACGGCACCGCCGCCGAGGCCAAGCGGATTGCGGAATACGACCCGCGGGTGCGGTGCATCCGCCGGATTGGGCGGCGGGGATTGTCCTCGGCGGTGATCGAGGGAGCGCTCTCCTCTTCCGCCGAGCATATCGCGGTGATCGATGGCGATTTGCAGCATGACGAAACCCGCCTGCCTTTGATGCTTCAGGCTGTACAAAACGGGGCGGACATGGCCGTGGGCAGCCGCCATGTGGAAGGCGGAGATTCCGCTGGGTTGTCCTCACCCTTGCGCGTGAAGCTTTCCGAAACCGGCATCCGGGTGGCGCAGATGGTCACCCGCACCAGCATTTCCGACCCCATGAGCGGGTTCTTTTTACTGCGGCGGGATATGTTTGAGGCGCTGGCGGCACGGCTCACCGGGCAGGGCTTCAAGATTTTGCTGGATTTGATTCTGGCCGCACCGCGCCGGCTGAACATCACGGAAGTGCCCTATAAATTCCGCCCCAGGCTGGCCGGCGAAAGCAAGCTGGACGTGCTGGTGCTGGCGCAATTCGCCGGGTTGCTGCTGGACAAAGCCTTGCACGGCACGGTGCCGCTGCGCTTCATCTCCTTCGCGCTGGTGGGTATTGTTGGCGTGCTGGTGAATATTCTGGTGCTGCAAATCGCACTCGCCGCCGGGGCCGGGTTCGGCCAGGCGCAGACCATCGGCACCATCGTGGCCATGGTGGTGAATTTCCAGCTCAACAACCAGCTTACCTACCGGGCGCAGCGGTTAAAGCGCGCGCGCGCCTGGCGAGGCCTCGCCTTGTTCATGATTGTGTGCGGGTTGGGGGCCATCGCCAATATCGGCATCGCCAAGGCGCTATATGCGGAAGATGGCGGCAGCCTGTTTTCCAGCGCGGCGGGGGCGGCGGTTGGCGTGGTGTGGAATTACGCGGTCTCCGCCACGCTCGTCTGGCGCGTGCGCTAGCATGAAAAGAGCCCTCGCGGCGCTGGCAGCCCTCACCGTGCTGCGCCTCGCTTTGGCGGCGGTTTTGCCGCTTACACCGGATGAAGCCTATTATTTCACCTGGGCGAAGCATTTGCAGCCGGGGTATCTTGACCATCCGCCGATGGTGGCGCTTTGGATCAAGGCGGGTATCGCCTTATGCGGAGACACGCCGCTGGGCATTCGGCTGCTGGGCCCACTGGCAGCGGCGCTGGGCTCGCTGGCGCTGTATGATGCTGGCAACCGGCTGCTGCCCGGCAAGCGGATTGGCCTGGCCGCCGCAGCGTTATTAAACGCCACGCTGATGCTGGGCGCGGGTTGCGTGGTGATGACGCCCGACACCCCGCTGCTGTTTTTCTGGACCCTGGGCGTGTGGGCGCTGGCCCGGCTGGTGGAGTCCCGTAACCCACGCTGGTGGCTGGCGGCGGGCGGCATCGCCGGGTTGATGCTGTTTTCCAAATACACCGCCGCCTTGTTCCTGGCTGGGGCGGGGCTGTGGGCGCTGTTTACACCCGCCATCCGCGCCCAGTTGCGCACTCCCTGGCCCTGGGCGGGCATTGCCCTGGCATTTTTGGTTTTCGCGCCGGATATCGCCTGGAACGCTGGCCATGGCTGGGCGAGCTATTTGAAGCAAGGCGGGCGGGAAGATGGGTTTAACCCCGCGCGGAGCTTGCAGTTTCTTGGCGAACTGGTGGGCGGGCAGGCTTTGCTGTTCACCCCGCTCATCGCGGCCCTGGCGGTGCGCGGGGTGTGGCATTTGCGAGGCAACGCCAACCCCGGCGCGCGGCTGCTGCTTTGGTTAACTTTGCTGCCCGCCGCGGTGTTTTTGGAATTTGTGTTGAAAGGCCGGGTGCAGGGCAATTGGCTGGCGATTCTCTACCCCACCGCCTGCCTGGCCGCCGCTGCGGCACCACCCATACGCTGGGCGCGCCCGGCTTTGGCGCTGGGCTTTGGCATCACCGCTTTGGTGTATGCGCAAGCGCTCACCGGCTTTGCACCGATTTCGGCCAAGCGCGACACCTCCGCCCTGCAAATGGCGGGTTGGAAAGAGTTTGCCGCGCAGGCCGCCGCCAGCCACCCCGCCTTTATCTCCTCGGATGACTACGCCACCGAAGCTGAACTGGCATTCTATGCGCCAAAAAACGTGCCGGTTCTGGGCTTTGGCCCGCGCTGGAAATATTTTAACTGGCCGGTGGCGGCAGTGCAGGGCGAAACCGGCCTGCTGATCACCCGCCGGGGGGATGCTTCCTGCCCGGATGAGGTTGGCGTTATTATCCGCATGCGTGGCGATGAACCGGTGATGAGCTATCGTGTTTGCCAGATCACCGCCCATACACCGGCCAGGATATTTCCCCGGCCCTAGAGTCTGATTACTTCAAGTTGAATCGTAAGCCGATCCAACTTGAAACGCGGATCAGCCCCTGATCATCACCTTAAGAATGCGATGACACCAGACCGAATCGTTACAGAATTGGTCAAACTTTAGATGCGCTGTAGTTTTCAGAAAAATCACCAAAAAAACATCTAAATTTTTTATTTTAATACATTTATTCGCGTCTTTTTTTAAACGAACACATTTTATTGACCGTTAACTTCTGGCAATACTTAGGCGTTGCCGTATACAGAACGCCGATACAGCGAAAATTTAATCATCCGTTAAGTTTTTCCGGAGTTGATGATGTCACAAACTTATACTTACAGCTTTAAGCAAGGCACCCAGACTGACACGATCAACGTCACGGTCAGCACCACCTTGCAAACCATTACCTCAAAGGTTAGCGGCGAAACGGCGACGGGCCAGGGCTATGCCGTAACCGCCATCTCCGGGAACATTGGCGGCAATACCATCTCCGGTGTAACCGGAAATAAGGGCGTGGTTAGCTCCACCTCCAATGGCGTAGCGGTTTATGACAACGCGCTCTTCCCGGTTGCGAGTTCCGGCGTGGTTGCGGGCTCCGGCGTGAGTGGGAGCCAATACGGGATCGACTACGCTGGCCTGCTGTTTAAGGTTGGAAACACAACATACAACCTCTTCGAGCAAAACGGCACGTTTCAGCTGCTTACCGTGAGCGGCACCACCAACCCCACGACCACCCTGACCCTCCTTAGCACCACCGCCCCGTGCTTCTGCGCTGGCACGAGCATCTCCACACCTAACGGAACCCGCCTGGTGGAAGAGCTTGCCATTGGCGATACGGTGCTGACCCCCTCTGGCGAGGTTAAAACCGTGCGCTGGATGGGCCGCCGGGTTGTGGACATGAAGTTTGCAGACCCGCTGCGTGCCCTGCCTGTGCGCATCAAGGCTGGCGCGCTGGGCAATGGTCTGCCCGTGCGAGACCTGCTGGTCTCCCCATACCACGCGATGTTCCTGGATGGCATTCTGGTGCAGGCCGGGGCGATGGTGAACGGCAGCAGCATTGTGCGCGAAGGCAACATGCCCGCCCAGTTCACGTATTATCACATTGAAACAGCGGATCATGCGCTGATCCTGGCCGAGGGTTCGCCCACCGAAACCTTCGTCGACAATGTCGACCGTATGGCTTTCGACAACTGGGCTGAATATCAAGCCATCGCGGGTGATGCCGAGCCGATTGCGGAAATGGATTATCCACGGGCAAAATCCGCACGCCAGGTTCCGGCCTCGCTCCGCGCCAAGCTCGCTGCCCTGGCAGCACCTTATGCCGCGCTGCAAGCGGCCTAAACTAATCCGACATTAAGCCGGACATACGAAACGCTCAGGCCCCGGCCTGGGCGTTTTTTATTAGCTTTGCCGCGTTTTGGCCTGGCAGCCTCATCACGCGGGAAAGCAGCCGGGTCCAGAGTTTGTCCACCCAGGCCAGCGGCAAGGCACAAACCAAGGTGAGCAGAATGGAGCAGGCTGCCGCCATAACCGCCGCCCCCGCTATGCCCAGCGTACCCACGCCATCCATAAACGCCACCGAACCCGCTGAAAGCAATATCGGCCCGTGCAGCAGGTAAATGGGGAAGGAAAGCAGCCCCAGCCACACCGCCCAACTGCCGGAAAACGCCCGCCGCGTGGCCGGGTTGCCAAGCAATACGATGATGATGAGTGCGGCCCCGGCATCCCACACGTAATGGCTGTATGCTGGGGAAAACAGCAGTTTCAGCGGCGCGTGAATGAGCAAATTCTGCTCATAGGTGAAGCTGAACAGATAAAGCCCCAGCCCCCCAAGCGCCATCGCCGCGTTGTTGCCAAGCTCCGGCAGCCTTCCCTCAGCGAACAGCATGGCCAGCACCGTGCCCACCAGAAAATCCGCGAAGAAGGTGAAGGGGTAGCCGGTGCCAGCCACATAAATTGCCAGCGCCACCAGCCCCAGCCTTATGCCCCAATTGCCAATAGCGAACAGAACCGGGGCAGCGAAAAAAATGGCGAAGGAGCCAAACAGCTCGATTCGCATGGTCCATAGGGGCGAGTCGAATTTCACCTCGCCCTGGGTGAACACATTCACCAGCCCTTCTCGCAGCGCGCCCTCCCAGGTGAGATGCGCCGGGCGGATGGGCGAATTGCCATGGCTTGCCAGCCACCCCGCACCGATGACATGCGCGGCTTGCTTATATTCATGGCCGGACCAGCTAATGAGCGCGAAAGCGATCAGGCAGGTGATAACGGTAAGGCAAGCGAGGCGAGGCCAGCGTTTCAGCAGCGCCACAACAACTCGGGAGATGCGCCTGTCTCGCCCAAAGGGCAGGCTGAGAATAAAGCCGGACAGCACAAAAAACACCGCCACCGCCGCGCCGCCGTTCAGCATGCCCAGGGCAAACTGCGTGATTGTGCCCAGCGCACCATACCCATGCGGCACCACCCCTACACCCTTGGGCGTGAACGCCAGCACCAGATGGTAAAGAACCACAATTGCAGCGGCGATGCCGCGCAGCCCCTCCAAAGGGACCAGTTTCCGCCCGTTCTCCACCATGGGGCATAGGTGGCAGATATGAGCCGGAAAATCAGCTTTCCAGCCCGTGGCGTTTTGTTAACCCCTTGCGATATCGTGTTTATACCGCAAGGGTAGAGGCACCTTTCGGTTCAGGCGGCGCGTTTTTCCACATCCTCAGGCGACATCCGCACCAGAGCGGTATAGTCGTTGAGCAGTGTTTCAGTGAGTTTGGCCGGGGTGTAATTCACCGCCGTGCCAATCTGGCGCACTGGCGTTACCTCAGCGGCGGTGCCGGTGAGGAAGCATTCGCTGAAGGAAGAAAGTTCTTCCGGCTTGATGTTGCGCTCGATCACCTCGATCCCGCGCGCCTTGGCGAGGGAAATGACGGTCTGGCGGGTAATGCCGTTCAGGAAGCAATCGGTCTTCGGGGTGTGCAGCTTGCCATCCTGCACGAAGAAGATGTTGGCGCTGGTGCCCTCCGCCACAAACCCGTCCCAAGTGTACATCAACGATTCTTCATAGCCCTCGGCCTCGGCCTTGTGCTTGGAGAGCGTGCCGATCATGTACAGCCCCGCCGCCTTGGAGGCGACAGGTGCCGAGAGCGGGTGGGGGCGGCGCCAGTCAGACACGTTGAGGCGGATGCCTTTCATGCGGTCAGCGCCGAAATAATCCGGCCAGGTCCAGCAGGCGATCATCAAGTGGATTTTGGTCTGCTGGGCGGAAACGCCAAGCTGCTCCGAGCCGCGCCAGGCCAGCGGGCGAATATATGCGTCTGTCAGATTGTTCGCGGCCATCACCTCGGCGCAGGCCTGGTTGATCTGCTCGCGGGTGAAGGGAATCTCGAACCCGAGCAGGCGGCCGGAGGCGATCAAACGGTCTGTATGGGCATTCAGTTTGAAGATATTGCCGCCATAGGCGCGCTGGCCCTCAAACACGGCGGAGGCATAATGCAGACCATGGCTGAGCACATGCAGCTTCGCCTCACGCCAGGGAATGAGCTTGCCATCCCACCAGATGAAGCCGTCACGATCGTCGAAGGGCACGAGCGCCATGGTCAAATGTCTCCGGTTGCGGTACTATTTCTAAACGGTCTAAACTTGCGCAAAACTCAGCCGAAACTACACTTCATTGCGGCCAAACAGTGGTTATTGAAATTGCCATGCCTAACCCATCGACTCAACCCTACCCGGCCAGCAAACGCGAAACCCTGCCCAGCGCCCCGCACGCGGCACCCGGAACCGGGCTTTTGTTCCTGCGGGAAGATGAGCTTCGTGCTGCGCAGGACATGCTTTTTTTCGCATTGCGGGATTTAAATGGCCCGGCGGACGCCATTCTGGCGGGATTCGGATTTGGCCGTGCGCATCATCGCTGCCTGCATTGGATCGCCCGTCGGCCAGGGCTGAATGTGGGGGAGCTGCTCTCCATACTCGGCATTACCAAACAAAGCCTCACCCGCGTGCTCGGCCCGCTCATCCGCGATGGATATGTTGTGCAGGTGCCAGGACCGAAGGATCGGCGCCAGCGCTTGCTCAACCTGACAGAAAAGGGTGTGGCGCTTGAACGGCAATTGTTCGAGACCCAGCGCGAACGCCTGTTGGTAGCGTATCGTGAGGCTGGTGGCCAAGCTGTAGAAGGCTTCAGACGCGTGATGCGCGGGCTGATCAGCCCGGGCGGACGTGGCATAATAGAGCCTGCCGAAGCCGCCCGGCCACCAAAGCCAACACGCACCCCCTGACCATCATGACCGAGGTCGGGCTGACAGAAGACGCGCCGCATGTTCTGTTGGTTGATGACGATGCCCGCCTGGCCACGCTCGCCGGGCGTTATCTTGCAGACAACGGCTTTCGGGTCACCCGCGCGGCTTCAGCGGCGGAGGCGCGGCAAAAGCTACGAGCCATGGAATTCGACCTGCTGGTGCTGGACGTGATGATGCCCGGCGAAAACGGGCTTGAGCTCACCTTCAGCCTGCGGGCGGAGCGGGCACCCGCCACGCCCATCCTGCTGCTCACCGCGCGGGACACGCCAGAGGATGTACTGGCCGGTTTTGAAGCCGGGGCGGATGATTATCTTGGCAAACCATTCGACCCCAGAGTGCTCGTTGCCCGGTTGCGCGCCATGCTGCGCCGCGCCCAGCCGCCCGCGGTGCAAACCGGGCCGCTGCCGCTGGGCGATGCCCATTTCGATGCCGAGCGTGGCGAGCTGATCAGCCCAAATGCCCGTATGCGCCTCACCGGGGCAGAGCTTTCCCTGCTCACCACCATGGCCGCGCGGCCACATGAGGTGTTTTCCCGCGAGAGCCTGGCCGTGGCATTGGGGCTGGATGACGTGAACGAACGCGCCATCGACGTGCAGGTGACCCGCCTGCGCCGCAAGATTGAGCCAGACCCGCGTGAGCCGCGCTTTCTGCTCACCATACGCGGCAAGGGCTATGTGCTGAAACCGGGGACATGAAAATTCAACTCGGCCCGGTGCAGCCGGAACGATTGTTTCGCAAGCTGCTGCCACGCGGGTTGTTCGGGCGTTCTCTGCTCATCGTTTTGGTGCCAATGCTGGTGCTGCAAGCTGTGGCACTGGAGATTTTCTACGGCACGCATCTCGATGAACTCTCCCGCCGCCTGGCCGGCGCCGTGGCCGGGGAGATCGGCTTCATGATCGACCAGATCGACCGCGACCCCACAAGACGCACGCTAGTGATGCAGGAAGGCGACATTCATTTTACCTTCCACACCGTGTTCATGAAGAACGAAACGCTGCAGCATTTGCCGCCGCCCGATGCACCCGGCCCAGTGGATACTGACCTTGCCCAGGCCCTGGCGCAGGATGTGCACCGCCCCTTCAATGTTTCCTGGCATCAACATCCCGGCACTTTGCGGGTGAATATCCAGATGGCGGATGGAGTTATCAGCGTCGATGTGCCGCGCAAACGGTTGTTTATCGGCACTTTCTATTTGTTTCTCATCTGGCTGATCGGCTCCGCCTTGCTGCTGTTGTTGCTGGCGGCGCTGTTTCTGCGCACCCAGGTGCGCGGCATCAAACGTCTGGCGGAAGCCGCGGAAGCCTTCGGCATGGGACGCGATAACGGGCCCATCCGGCCGGAAGGGGCGATCGAAGTGCGCCGCGCCGCCACCGCCTTTAACCGGATGCAGGAACGCCTGCGCCGGTTCCTCAGCCAGCGCACCACCATGCTGGCCGGGGTGAGCCATGATTTACGCACCCCGCTTACCCGCCTGCGCCTCGCATTGGCCATGCAGCCCAACGTCACCCCTGACGATTTACAGGACATGGAAAGTGATATTGCCGAGATGGAACATCTCATCGGCATCTACCTTAATTTCGCCCGCGGCGAGGGCAGCGAGCAGGCCGTGCCCACAGACCTGCCCGTGCTGCTGGAGGAAATTTGCGCCACCGCGAAACGCTCCGGGGCCGCCATCAGCCTTTCGGCCCCCGAGACCATGATGGTGACATTGCGACCTGAGGCCATGCGGCGGGCTTTCACCAACCTTATCGACAATGCCCGCCGTCACGCCAGCCTGATCTGGGTGAGCGCCGCGCGCAATGGCGCCAGCGTGCAGATTTTCATCGACGATAACGGCCCCGGCATACCAGAGCAGAAACGCGAAACGCTGCTGAAACCGTTTGAAAGCGAAGACCCCGGCGGCACCGGGCTCGGCCTTGCAATCGCGCGGGATATCGTTGTCGCCCACGGCGGCGGCATTCTGCTTCTGGACCGGCCAGGCGGGGGGTTGCGGGTGTCGGTTGAGTTGCCGGGTTAGTTTTTTTGGCCGAACAACCCGCGCAGGCCCTCTTCCATCGAAACGGGGATTACGGAAAGTGTTCCTACCATCGGGCTGATATCGAAGGCTTTATCTTCCAGAAGGCGGCGGAGCTCCCCCCGGCCAATACTGGGCAGGCCCGGCAACACGCGAAGCAAAGGCAGGGCTGCCATTAGTAGCATTGCCGGAAGGGGAATAACCGGCGGCATGTTAAACCCCGCCGCGCGCGCCACCGCTTTTGCGAAATCCCGGTAGGTGATTGGCTCTGGCCCGGCGATGACGAGGGAGTGCGGGCCAGCCAGCGCCCCGCTTTGCGCCAGGGCAAGGGCCGCCAAAAGGCAGCGCGTCACGTCGTTTTGATGAATCGGCTGCACCAGAGCGCGGCCGCCGCCGGGCAGCGGTGCCACCGGCAGCTTGCGCAGCAAAACCGCGAGCCGCCGCACATTGTTCTCGCCCTCGGAGCCGTAGATCATGGTTGGGTGCAGCAGCATTCCGGCACGGCCTGATGCCAGCAACGCCGCTTCGCCCCGCTTCACGCCATTGCCGTGCGCATCTGGCCAGCGGGTGAATTTACGGGTGGAACCAAGGCCGATCAGCACCACTTCCGGCGCGGTGGCCTGCAGAATGGCGGGAATATGCGAGGCATGGGCGGTGCTGATGACATAGCGGGCACCTGCCAATGCTTCACGAAGTTCTGCCTCAGGGCCGGTGAGGTCAGCAAGGCGCGGCGGCGGCGATTGCGCGGCGATATCCGCGGGCAGCCGGGCCGCATTGCGCACCACCGGCACAACCGGAATGCCCTGCGCCAGCAATGCCCGGCAAAGCGCGCTGCCAGACCGGCCCGCGCCGATAACGTGAACCGCCTCAGCCAACCACCGCGCGCTCCCCGCTGGCATGGGCTTCAACCAATGCCAGCAGGCCCTGAATGATTTGCGCCGGAGATGGCGGGCACCCGGCGATGACGAGGTCCACCGGCAGAAACGCCTCCGCCCCGCCCGAAACGGCGGGCGAGCCTTTGAACACCCCGCCATCCACCGCGCAATCACCCACCGCCACCACAAAAACCGGGTCCGGCATGGCGGCGCGGGCCTGGCCCACCGCCTCGCGCATGTTCACCCCGGCCACGCCAGTGATGAGCAGAATATCCGCATGGCGCGGGCTGGGGGTAAAGCTCAGGCCGTATTGGGTGAGGTCGTGGATGAGGTTCTGGGTGGCGCGCAGCTCCAGCTCGCAACCATTGCAGCTTCCCGCCGCCACGTGCCGGATGGCGAGGGCGCGGCCCAGCCGCTTCTGCCCCGCCGCTTCCAGCCGCGCGCGCAGGGTTTTCGCCAGCGCCGCATCCGGCGCATTGGCGGGGGCAGCGCGGGAGAGGACATGCCGGGCGATTGTTTTCCAGACCATGCTGGCACCATAGCCCTCAGCCGCGTGGCAGGAAACCGACGATCCGCTCCGCCTCATCCGTAATCGGCCCGGCGATGGCGGCAGCCTTGGCAGCACCTGCCTGCAACACCCGGTCCAGCTCAGCCTTGTCCGCCAGATAGTCGCGCGTGCGTTTCGCGATCGGCTCCACATGCGCCACCAGCGCATCGGCCAGGGCGTTTTTAAACGGCCCGAAGCCTCCGCCCGCGAAACGCGCCAGCAACGCCTCCTGGCTCTCACCGGAAATGGCGGCAAAAATGCCCAGCAGGTTGCGCGCCTCCGGCCTCTCAGCCAGCGCCGCGATGTTATCCGGCAACGGCTCTGTATCGGTTTTCGCCTTACGGATTTTCTGGGAGATCATGTCCGCATCATCGGTCATGTTGATGCGGGACTGGTCAGACGGGTCGGATTTGGACATTTTCTTGGTGCCGTCCCGCAAGGACATCACCCGCGCTGTCTCTTTCAAAATCAGCGGTTCAATGCGCGGGAAAAAGCTTACCCCGAAATCATGGTTGAACTTCTCGGCAATGTCGTTGGCCAGCTCGATATGCTGAAGCTGGTCATCCCCTACCGGCACTTTCGTGGCGTGATAGGCGTGGATGTCGGCGGCCATTAAATTCGGGTAGACGAACAGCCCGGTGGAAACCGCCTCACGGTCTTTGCCCGCTTTGTCTTTGAACTGGGTCATGCGGTTCAGCCAACCCATGCGGGCGACGCAGTTGAAGATCCAGCCCAAACGCGCATGTGCGGAAACGGCGGATTGGTGGAAGATGATGCTCTGTTCAGGGTTTATTCCGCAGGCGAGCAGCAAAGCCGCCATGGTGTAGGTTTGTTCCCGCAGGGCAGCGGGTGCCTGAAAGGTGGTGATGGCGTGCAGATCCACCAGGCAATAAATGCACTCATCCCCGCTTTGTTGCAGCGCCACCCAGTTGCGCAACGCGCCCAGGTAATTCCCGAGTGTCGCGACGCCGGTGGGCTGAATGCCTGAGAAGATGCGGGCCATGGTTTCGTCTGTCTCCGTTTCGTGAAGGCGCTATGCCGGTTTGCGCCGCCGGCGCAGAATATGCAGAAACTCCCGCAGGTCGAACGCGCGCAACGCGGTGCCCGCCCCGAAATAGAACACCGCCCCCACCAGCACCAGCAGCAGGAATTGCGTCAGGCTCGTGACCCCCGGCGGCAGGAAATGCTGGGCGCCAAAAAGTGCCGCGGCCATAACCGCGCCTGCCAGCAAGATGCGTGGAATGCGACGGCGGCTTGGCGCATCGAACCTGAAATGCCCGCGCCGCACCAACAGCCCAAATAGCCAAGCTGCGTTGAAGGCCGAGGAGAGCGAAGTGGCAAGCGCCGGGCCAACCGCCTTCAACGGGTGCATGAACAGCAAATTCATACCCAGATTCAGCGCCACCGCCGCCACGCCTATTTTCAGCGGCGTCACCGTATCGCCGCGCGCATAAAAACCGGGGGTGAGAATTTTCACCAGCGCGAACACCGGCAACCCGAGCGCGAAGGCCGCCAGCGAATGCCCGGCCAGCACGGCGTTATGGGCGGTGAACGCCCCGCGCACAAAGGCTACGTCCATCACCGCTTTGGCCGCGACAGATAAACCAATTGCGGCAGGTAGCGTCAGCATCAGCACGGATTCAAACGCGCGGTTGAGCGCAGTGTTAGCCTCTGCCGCCTCGCCCAGGGCGATATGTTTTGTCACCGCTGGCAGCAGCGCCGTGCCGGCGGCGGTGGCGATGACACCCAGCGGAAGCTGGTTAACGCGGTCAGCGTAGTACAAAATCGAAACCGACCCGGCGGGCAGCAGCGTGGCGATGATGATGTCGATAGAGACGTTCAACTGCGTCACCCCCGCCCCCACCAAAGCCGGTGCCATGCGCTTGAACATCTGCCGTATATGCGTGGAAAAGTTCAGCTTGGGCCGGGTGAAACGCATTCCGGCACGGCGGATGGCCCAGAGCACCAGCGCCAGTTGCGCGACGCCAGACACCACCACACCCCAGGAGAGCGCATAGCCCGCATTGTGCATATAAGGTGCCAGCCAGAGCATCGCCGCGATCATGAACACGTTAAACAAAACCGGTGCGGCGGCGGCGGCCGCGAACCGGCTGAGCGCGTTCAACACGCCCGAAAACAGCGCCGTGAGGCAGATGAAAAACAGATACGGAAACATGATGCGGGACATGCCGACCGCCAGATCGAAGCGCCCGCCCTGCCCGCCAAAGCCCGGCGCCAGCACATAGAGCAGCCAGGGCATGAACAGCTCGCCCAGAATGGTGATGCCGCCCAGCCAGAAGGCCATCACCGCCGTGGCCTCCTCGGCGAAGTCAGTGGCGGCGCGCATTCCATCCTTGTGCAGAATGGTGGAGATGGCGGGCACAAAGGCGGCGTTGAACGCGCCTTCGCCAAACAGCCGCCGGAACAGGTTGGGCAGGCGCAGGGCCACGAAAAACGCATCCGCCACCGGGCCGGTGCCGAGCACGGCGGCGATCAGGATATCCCGCGCGAAGCCGAGCACGCGGCTCGCCATCGTCCAGGCTCCAACGGTAAAGGCGCCACGTATCATGCGCGCTGTCTAGCCGGGCTAGCCGTGCCGCGCAAAGCGTAGCGTTTCCTTTCAAAACCCGCTGGGCTGAGTTGGCTGGGGGTGGTTTGCGAGCACTGGAGCAGAGCGTACATAAGTACGTGAGCACCGGCGCACAGCAAAGGGCCACCAGACGGCCAGCCCAGTAGGGGTTTCAAAGGAAACACTCAGTTCGGCAGAATGAAGCCATAAGCCGGGTAACGGGTGATGCCCAGCTCATGGGCGGGCTCGTACCACACCCGCACCAGAGACCAGTTATTGTTGCGCGAGACATCAACCACCGGCTGGTCGTGCTCAATCCGCCCCGGCAGCCAGTTGGCCTGGGTTACCAGCACTTCGCGCGGGCCACGCAGCGCGGTCACCACCGCCAGATGCCCCACATCCATCGCGCCATGCGGTTTGAAAACCAGCACCGCCCCCGGTGTGGGCTGGTGCGCGCGTGGATAAATACCATCCGCCTCACGCCACCATTGATACGCATTGCCATCGAGCTGAATGCCCGAGACAGCGCGGGCATAAGGTACGCAACTAAGATGCGTGGACGTGCCGAAATGCGAAGGCGATTCAAGCCTCGGCCCACCCGCGCAGCCTGCCAGCGCCAGGCCAAGCATCAGACCCGGCAGCCAGGTAAAACCATAACGCCCGTGTGCCATCGCCATCTCCATAACGCCTGCCAATCTGCCGGATGCACCCGCCGCGCCGCAAGCCTGGATGCCCCCGCTTGATCAAGAGAGGCGCATTGTCTAGCCTTGGGTACATGGCCGTACTCTCTATGCACTCGCCGGTCGGCGATCTCACGCTTTTCGCTGAGGATGACGCCATTGTGGCGCTGGAATGGGGCTGGGGCAGCCTGCAAGAGCCGTCTGCCTTATTGCACCAGACCAAGGCGGCGCTGGATGCGTATTTCGACGGTGACGCCCCCCTGCCCACAGACCTGCCGCTAAACCCCGCGGGCACGCCCTATCGGCAAAAGGTGTGGGCGGCGCTGCGCGCCATTGCGCATGGCCAAAGCAGTTCCTACGCGGCTTTGGCCAAAACCGCCGGGGGCAGCGCACGGTCCATTGGCGGGGCGAATGCCGCCAACCCCATCCCCATCCTCATCCCCTGTCACCGGGTGCTCGCAACCTCCGGCATCGGCGGTTATTCGGGTGGAGATGGGCTGGAGACCAAGCGCCTGCTGCTGGCGCTTGAAACCCGAACCCAGGCGGCCCAGCCATGAGCAAAGCCATACGCATCCACGAACATGGTGGGCCAGAGGTGCTGAAATGGGAACAGCTTCCCACCCCCCAGCCAAACGCCACCGAGGCGCTGATCCGCCATGAAGCCATCGGGGTGAACTATATAGATATTTATTTCCGCACCGGGCTGTACAAAACCGCGTTGCCAGCCACCCTCGGCATAGAAGGCGCTGGCGAGGTTATCGCCGTGGGCGAGAAGGTAACCAACGTCGCCCCCGGAGACCGCGTGGCCTATGCCGGCGGCTCGCTTGGCGGATACGCAACTGAGCGGGTGATCAACGCCGACAGGCTGGTGAAGCTGCCGGAGGCGATCGACAGCAAAACCGCTGCCGGGATGATGCTGCGAGGGCTCACCGCTTATTTCCTCTTGCATCGCACCTTTAAAGTGCAACCGGGGCAAAAAATTCTGGTGCACGCGGCGGCGGGCGGCGTGGGGCTTATTTTGTGCCAATGGGCCAAACATCTCGGGGTTGAGGTCATCGGCGTGGTCTCCTCTGAGGCCAAGGCCGAGCTGATAAAAGCCAATGGCGCGGCCCATGCGATCATCGGCCACGCGAACCTGGTGGCCGAGGTGAAGCAGATTACCGGCGGTGCCATGCTGCCGGTGGTATATGACAGCGTCGGCAAGGACACCTTTAACGCCAGCCTGGATTGCCTGGCGCCTTTGGGGCTGATGGTTTGCTATGGCAGCGCCTCAGGCCCGGTGCCGCCCTTCGACATTTCCACCCTGGTGACCAAGGGCTGCCTGTTTCTCACCCGGCCAAGCTTCGCCACCTATATGGCGGCCCCGCAGGACATTGCGACCGGTTCAGCCGCCTTGTTCGAGGCCGTGCTCTCCGGCGCAGTCACCATCAATGTGAACCAGAGCTTCCCGCTTGAACAGGCCGGTGCCGCCCATGCCGCGCTGGAAGCCCGGCAGACCACGGGCAGCACCGTGCTGCTGCCATAACCACAATCCGGCCCCACACGAATAACGCGTTGCTTAACGGTTCGGCGGCAGGCGCGCTGGCCGCTGGCTGCGTGCTGTGTGTATTGTTCGTGGACAAACCCGTGGCCGCCTTCTGGCAACAGCATCAAGGCTTGCGCCCAATATTCCAGGCAGCCGCCGCGCCGTCTCTGCTCGCCCTGCCCGCCGCAGGGTTGATTCTGCTTATCGCACTCTTCCAGCATCTGCGCGGGCAAACGATGCCAAACCGGCTCTGGCTTACCGTGGCGATGGCCACACTGGCCGCAACCGCCGCCAAGGATGAGCTAAAATGGGTTTTTGGCCGTGCCTGGCCGGGCACCTGGTTAAAATATGGCGTTTATGGCTTTCATCCTTTTATCGAGAGCATAATGTTCGGCGCGTTTCCCTCCGGCCACACAAGCTATGCGGCGGCACCTCTGGGGGTTCTATGGATCATGCGCCCGCACTGGCGGCCTGTGGCGGGGGCCATTGTGCTGCTGGTGATGATCGGGCTGGTCTGCGCCGATTATCATTTTGTCTCGGATGTGCTGGGCGGCTTGCTCACCGGCGGGTTTTGCGCCTGGGCGGCGGTGCGGCTGATGGAACCAGGCTGTGACTGAACCCAGGCTGAGCAGCCGCTATTTCATCCCGCTGTTCATGACGCAGGCGTTGGGCGCGCTGAATGATAATCTGTTCAAAAACGCGCTGGTGGTGCTGGCACTTTACAGGCTTTCCGCTGGGCAGGCTGGCGCGCTTTCAGCCCTTTCAGGCGGGTTGTTTCTGCTGCCCTACATCCTGGTTTCCGCCCCCGCCGGACAACTGGCCGATGCACGCGACAAAGCCCGCCTGATACTCTGGACCAAATACTGGGAATTGGGACTCATGCTGCTGGCCCTGGCGGGCTTCCTGATTGGGGATTTCCGCTTCCTGTTGGCCGTGTTGCTAGGACTCGGCCTGCAAGCGGCGTTTTTCTCGCCGCTGAAATACGGAATGCTGCCGGAGCTTTTCACCGGGGACAGGCTGGTGAAGGCCAATGGAGGCATCGAGGCCGGAACCTTCGCGGGCATCGTGCTTGGCACCGTAGCGGGCGGGCTTTTGGTGTTGCTGCCCCATGGCAGGCTGGTGGCACCGCTGGCGGCCATTGCACTGGCGCTGGCGGGCATTGCCAGCGCGCGGAAAATTCCCCCGGCACAGCCCGCCGCCCCAGCCCTGAAGACGGATTGGAACCTATGGCGGGCCAACACAAAGCTGCTGCGCGCAGCAGCCGCCAACCGGCGGGTTTGGTTCGCCTGCTGGGGCATTTCCTGGTTCTGGGCGCTGGGGGCAACGGTTCTGGCCGCCTTTCCGGTGCTGGCCAAAGTGCTGCTGCACGCCGATGGCCATGTCGTCACCCTGCTGCTGGGCGTGTTCGCAATAGGGGTTGGGGTGGGCTCCCTGGTGGCGGCACGGTTTGTGCACACAGGCAAGCTGCTGCATTTCGCAATGCCGGCAGGGCTGGGCATGAGCCTGTTCATTGGCGATTTCGCCCTCGCCACCGCGCATCTGACCGCCCCGAACGTGCCGGGCTTGCTGGCGCACGCTGCGGGCTGGCGCGTGGTAATCGACCTCGCCTTCACCGCCATTTGCGGCGGGCTGTTCTCCGTGCCGTTTTATGTGCTGCTGCAAACCAGCGCGCCGCCAGCAGAGCGCGCCCGCATGGTGGGTGCCAATAATATCCTGAATGCCGCTGCCACACTGGCGGCGGGCGGCATTGAAGCTGTGGCTTACGCCAAGGGCATTGGCCCCGGCGGCATTCTCATCAGCGCGGCTTTGGTGAATGTGCTGGTGATGGTCTGGCTGTGGCGGGCAACACAAGCAAACCGCCGGCAATAAAAAAGCCCCGCACAGGGCGAGGCTTTTTTATTTAACTTATCTGGTCTCAGTCCACGTTAATGGTGGAGACCTCGGGACCTTTGGCACCCTGAACGACGCTCATCCGCACCGACTGGCCTTCTTGCAACGGGGAAATCCCCGCCGCTTCCAGCGCCGTGGCGTGCACAAACACATCCTTGCCGCCGTTTTCCGGGCTGATGAAGCCGAAACCCTTGGTGGCGTTGTACCACTTCACGATCCCAGTCATGTCCACGGCCGGGCCGGAAGCCTGCTGGCGCGGAGGGCGGGGGGCACGCGGGCGGTCAAAGCCACCACGGTCACGATCACCAAACCCACCACTGCGTGGCGGCGGCGCGTCGCCTTCGGTCACGGAGATCACCTGGTCCACCTGGCGGCCCTTGTGATTCTGGCCGATGCGGACCTGCAGGATGGAACCCGGCGTGACCGCCTGGAACCCGGCATTCTGCAACGAGTTAGCGTGCAGGAACACGTCACCCGAGCCGTCCGCCATTTCAATGAAGCCGAAACCTTTCTCGGCGTTATACCACTTGACCGTAGCTTTGGCTTCCGGTCCGCTGGGGGCTGCTGCGCCACCAAATCCCGAAAAAGCCGGCGGGAAAGAGGGGGCATTGCCGTAGAAATTGTCGTCATCAAAGCCGCGACGGCGGCTCTGCCGCTGGCGGTCGTTCTTCGGGGGTCGCACTATAAAAACTGTCCTTTAAAAGACTTCAGGGCACCGGGCACAAGCCAAGCGAAAATATAATAGGCTACGCCGTGGCGGCCTTCAATCCCGAAATGCAGCGGATATAATGGCAAATTGACTAAAATACCGGCCATTTTTCCATAATGAAGCAACTTCGTGGCGGTTTTTGGGAAGGCTCTGCGCATCTGCCTGACATAAGTGCTGCTTGTTTCGCGGGCGGTGAGCCCCTATGAGCCCGCTTATGCCTTTTCCAGTCACCAATCCGAGCCTCGCCCGGGCCCTTGCCCAGCGCGGCTATGCCGAACCCACTTCGGTGCAAAGCGCCGTTCTCGCCCCCGACACCGAAGGGCGGGATCTGCTGGTTTCCGCGCAGACGGGTTCGGGCAAAACCGTCGCCTTCGGGTTGGCGCTCGCCAACACCGTGCTGGGCGAAAGCGAGACCATGCCCGCCACCCAGGCACCTCTGGTTCTGGTGATCGCCCCCACGCGAGAACTTGCGCTGCAAGTGCACACGGAGCTCACCTGGCTGTACGAATTCACCGGGGCGCGCATTCTCTCTTGCGTCGGCGGCATGGATGCACGGCGCGAGGCCAAATTGCTGCATGGCGGCTGCCATTTCGTCGTCGGCACGCCAGGACGGCTGAAAGACCATATCGAGCGCGGCAATCTGCGACTTGCCGAGCTGGAAGCCGTGGTGCTCGACGAAGCCGACGAGATGCTCGACCTCGGCTTCCGCGAGGAGCTGGAATTTATCCTCAGCGCCGCGCCGGAAGGCCGCCGCACGCTGCTGTTCTCGGCCACCATCGCCCGCGAGATCGCGGCGCTGGCCCGCACCTATCAGCATAACGCCCTGCGGATCGACACGGTTGCCCACAACCAGCCGCACGCGGATATTGAATACCGCGCCGTGCGCGTGGCCGGGCATGAGCTGGAAGCCGCATTGGTGAACATTCTGCGCGCGCAGGATAGCCGGGCATTGGTGTTCTGCGCCACACGCGACCATGTGCGCACCCTGCACGCCAACCTGATGGCCAGAGGTTTCACCGCCGCTGCCCTGTCCGGCGAGCTTTCACAGGCGGAACGCAACGCCGCACTTTCTGCCCTGCGTGATGGCCGCGCCCAGGTGTGTATCGCAACAGATGTGGCGGCGCGCGGGCTGGATCTGCCGGATCTGGACCTCGTGATCCATGCCGATCTGCCAACCAACAAGGCCACTTTCCTGCACCGCTCCGGCCGCACGGGCCGCGCCGGGCGAAAGGGGGTTTCGGTGTTGCTGGTGCCGCATATGCGCCGCCGCCGGGCTGAGATGCTGCTGCGTGAAGCCAATGCCGAAGCCATATGGGTTGACCCGCCGACCCCCGCTGACATCCGTGCCAAGGATGAGGAGCGGCTGCTGAATCATTCCAGCTTAAGCGAAACACCGAGCGAAACCGCCCTCGCCCTGGCCGCGAAACTGCTGGCGCGCACCGCGCCGGAAGTCATCGCCGCGGCTTTTGTGAAGCTGGCAGAAGCACATTTGCCCACCCCGGCGCATGTGACCATTCTGCCGCCAGAGCAAGCCGCCCGCCCAGTGCGCGCCGCGCGCCCTGCCAATGCCGGACGTGCCGAGCGTGCCGAAGTGGCCAATGGCACCTGGTTCCGCGTGGCGCTGGGTCGCAAGCAGAACGCCGACCCGCGCTGGCTGATCCCGTTAATTTGTAAAGCGGGCGGCATCACCAAGCAGGAGATCGGCAGCATCCGCATCTTCGACCGCGAGACCAAGTTCGAAATCGCCCGCGAGGCCGCGCAGGCATTTGCCAGCTCCGCCGCTGCTGCCCAGGGCGAAGCCCGCATCGAGCCTGCCGCAGCGCCTGGCACCGCCTCGCCCCGCCCGCATTTCGACGGTCCGGCGACGGAACGGCCCGCCTTTAAGAAAAAGGGTCCGGCCAAACCTCATGCCCCCAAACCTCATGCCCCCAAACCTCATGCCACCAAGCCTTATGCCGCCAAGCATGAGGGCAAGCTGAGCGAACAACAGCGCCGCCGCCGGAACAAAGCGGGCCAAGCGTAAATCATTGATCCAACCCTGCCGCCTTTGCGTAAAACAAGGAGGAGGGGCAAATGGCTGGTTCATATCTCATCATCGGCGGCACAGGCGGAGTTGGCCAGGCTCTGGCCAGGCGCTTGCGCGCGGCCAGGCCGGACGCGACCTTGTATGTTACCAGCCGCTCAGCCGAACGCGCTGTTGAAATAGCGGCTCCATTAAGTGCAGTGCCGCTGGTGTTGCAGGCAGAATCACCGGACAGCATAAAGGCCGCACTGGCGCAGGCCACAAAGGCTGGCACGCTTTCCGGCCTAGCCTACTGCGTGGGCTCCATTTTGTTAAAGCCCCTGGCCAAAATAACCCCGCAAGACATGCTGGATACCTATGCCCTGAACGTAATTGGGGCTGCAATTTGCGTGCAGCAGGCAGCCCCCGCTCTGGTGGCGGGACGAGGTTCGGTGGTGCTGTTTTCCTCTGTCGCGGCGCGGCAGGGCTTTGCCCTGCATGCGGCCATTGGCAGCGCCAAGGCGGCGGTGGAAGGGCTGACACGCTCGCTGGCGGCGGAGCTTGCGCCCCATGTGCGGATAAACTGCATTGCCCCCAGCCTAACCGAGACGAACATGGCCGCGCCCATCACCAGCAATGAAAAAATGAAAGAGGCGATTGCCGCTCTTCACCCGCTGCCGCGCCTTGGCCAGCCTGACGAAGTAGCCGCGCTGGCCGCTTTTCTGCTCGGCCCGGACGCCGGCTGGATTACGGGGGAAGTGTTTGGCGTAGATGGTGGCCGCGCCACCCTGCGTACGGCTAAAAGCTGAGCGTTAGAGCCGGATGATTTTAGATCGAATGACGGGAGTGATCCGCTCTAAAATCTGAATCCGCCTCTAAAACAATGAGATAGAGGGCGATTCAGACTTTAGGCTCGCTCACAAAATGAGGGAACCTGAAGTCATCGCTCTAATACCGGCGCAGCAGCGCCACCAGCCTGCCCTGCACCCGCACCCGCTCCGCAGGCAAAATTTTTGTCTCGTAGCGGATATTCGCGGGTTCCAGCGCAATCGACTGGCCCTTGCGCCGCAGCCGCTTCAACGTCACCTCGTTCTCATCAACCAGCGCCACGATAATCTGGCCGTTCTCGGCGGCGTCTCCCCGGCGGATGATAACTGTGTCGCCATCCAGAATCCCGGCCTCGATCATCGAATCCCCTTCAACAGTGAGCGCGAAATGCTCGCCGCTGCCGAGCATGGACATCGGCACCTCGATCATCTCCTCGCTGTCGCGCAGTGCCTCGATCGGCAGACCCGCGGCGATCTTGCCGTATAGCGGCAGAGAAATCGCCTCCGCTTCCGGAGCTTCCGCCCGCATCCCGGCCAAACGCGGGCCAAAGTTGCCCTGAATCACGTTGGGCGCGAAACCTCTGGCCTCAGCCTGCCGGGGGTTCATATCCTGCGGCAGTTTCGTGACCTCCAGCGCCCGCGCCCTGTGCTTGTGGCGGCGCAGAAAACCCCGCTCTTCCAAAGCCGAAATAAGCCGGTGAATGCCGGATTTCGAGCGCAGATCCAGCGCCTCCTTCATCTCCTCAAAGCTTGGGCTGCAGCCTGTTTCACGCAAATGCTTGTCGATGAATAACAGCAGCTCATGCTGCTTCGGGGTGAGCATTAAACATCTCCGGGCAGAGGCTTCAGGAACAAAACGCCAACACGGAATGTTCTAGTTTAGTTCTCGTTTTCGCGTCAAGCGTGTTATCCAGCATCCAGTGGCAGAATCTCGACCATATCCCCGGCCATGGCTTCCGGGGCGAACGGCGCCCGGCGGATCAGCGCCTCGGCCGTGGCCAAGGCGCGCAACATGCCGGAACTCTGCGTCCGCAGGGCCGTGACAACCGGGCCTGCGCCATCATCGCAAAGCGTGGCGCGCACGTAATCCTCACGCTGATCGTTGGCTTTCATCGGCACACCGAGTCTGGCCTTCATTAGTTTCGGAGCCTGGGGCGGCAGCCCGCCCAACACGGCAATGGCACCCGCCAGAAACAAGGTGGCGCAGACATAGGCTGAAACCGGGTTACCCGGCAGGCCAAGCACCGGCAGGCCGCCCACCTGCCCAAAAATCAACGGCTTGCCGGGGCGCATCGCAATCTTCCAGAAATCCAGCGCGAAGCCGTGTTGCGCCAGCCCGGCCTGCACCAGATCATGCGCGCCCACGCTGGCCCCGCCGGTGGTCACCAGAATATCCGCCCCGCGCGCGGCTTGCGCCCCTTCCGCTACCGCGTCCTCGGTATCTCGCGCGATGGGTAGCAGCAGTGGCTCCCCGCCATGGGCTTCCACAAACGCCGCCAGCATCGCCGCGTTGGAATTGGCGATGCCACCCGCGGGCACCGGCTCACCCGGCAGGTTAATCTCGTCCCCCGTGCAGAGAATCGCCACCCGGGGCTTGCGATAAACGCAAAGCCAGGGGTGGCCCCGCCGCGCCCGCCACGCCGATATCGCGCACCGAAAGCCGCCGCCCGTCAGGGATCACCTCATCCCCCACCGCGAAATCCTCGCCCTTACGACGAATATGTTTGGCCGGCGCCACAGCCTCGTTCACCTGCACGCCTTGCCCGCCAGCACTGGCATTTTCCTGGATCAGCACGGCATCCGCGCCAGCGGGGATGACGCTGCCGGTGAAAATCCGCACCGTTTCACCTGGACCCATTTGCCCGGCGAAGGGATGCCCCGCCGGGGCCTCGCCGATCAGGTGCAGCATCGCACCCGGATGCGTATCTGCTGCCCGCACGGCATAGCCATCCATCGCGGAGACATCGGCGGGGGGGACGGCAAGCCGCGCCAACACCGGTTTTGCCAACACCCGCCCATGCGCCTGCGCCAGCCCCAGCATTTCCGCCGCAACCGGCGTCAGCCCCGCGAAAATCCGCGCCCGGGCTTCGTCAACACTGATCATGGTGCCGAAAAATCTCCGTTTTTGCCGCCGGTCTTGCGGGTGAGGCGCACCGCTTCGATCCGCATGGTTTTATCCACGGCCTTCACCATGTCGTAAATCGTGAGCGCGGCCAGGCTCACCGCCGTTAACGCCTCCATCTCCACCCCCGTGCGCCCGGTGGTGCGGGCAATGGCGATAATCTCCACCGCATCCTCGCCCACTATGAGATCTATGCTCACCGCATCCAGCGGCAACGGGTGGCAAAGTGGAATCAGCGCGCCGGTTTTCTTCGCGGCCATAATGCCGGCAATACGAGCCGCCGCCAGTACATCGCCCTTGGCAGCCTGGCCGTCACGGATCAACGCCGCCGTTTCCGGCTTCATCACCACCCTGCCCTTGGCCTCGGCCTCGCGCAGCGTAATCGGCTTGGCCGAAACATCGACCATGCGCGCCGCGCCGCCCGGGCCGATATGGGTAAGCCCGCTCACGCGCCCAGCAGCGCGCGCACGGCCGCGCTCACATCCTGCTCGCGCATCAGCGATTCACCAACCAAGAAGCCCTGCACACAAACTTTCCGCAACCGCTCCACATCCCCGTTGGTTTTGATGCCAGATTCGGAAATCAGAAATTTGTTCGGCGGGCTGAGGGTGGAGAGCATTTCCGTTACCCCGATATCCGTCACCATGGTTTTAAGATTACGGTTATTGACGCCGAGCAGCGGGGTTTGCAGCGGCAGCGCGCGCTCCAACTCTTCCTCGTTATGCACTTCCACCAGCACGTCCATATCCAGCGCGCGGGCCAGGGCCTCAAGGTCGTGCGCCTGGCTGTCTCCCAGCGCCGCCATAATCAGCAGAATACAATCCGCCCCCATCGCGCGGCTTTCGTAAATCTGCCACTCATCCAGCATAAAATCCTTGCGCAGCACCGGCAACTCCACCGCTGCCCGCGCCGCACGCAGATGCGCCTCATTACCCTGAAAATATTTCTCGTCGGTGAGCACGGAAAGGCAGGCTGCCCCAGCCGCCTCATAGGCTTGCGCGATCTCCACCGGGTCGAAATCCGTCCGGATCAACCCGCCCGAAGGCGACGCCTTTTTTATTTCGGTGATCAGCCCCGGCTTTCCCGCGGCGGCGGCGTCCATCAACGCCCGGCCAAACCCGCGCGGCTTGCCAGCATCGCGCAGCTCGGCCTTCAGCTCCTCAACCGGGCGCATCGCCCGGCGCGCCGCGATTTCATCCCGCTTATCAGCGCAGATCTTCGCTAAGATATCGTCAACCATCACATTCATGTCTGCTCTCCGGACACGCGCTTCAGCCGTTCAAGAACCGCCAAGGCCGTGCCCTCATCGATCGCCGTTATCGCCCTGGCCACGCCTTGCGGCAGGGTTTCCGCCTGGCCCGCCACCACCAAAGCCGCGGCGGCGTTCAGCAGCACCGTGTCCCTATAGGCGCTTTTTTCTCCGCGCAGCAGGGCCAGAAGGGCAGCGGCATTATAGGCCGCATCGCCTCCCTTTAGGGCGGATGCAGGAGAGGTTCCCAGCCCCGCATCCGCCGCGCGCAGGGTGAATGCCTTAATGCCGCCAGCCGCCAGCGCCACCACCTGGTTCTCGCCGTCCAGCACCAGCTCATCCATGCCGCCGCCATGCACCACCCAGGCGGCTTGCGTGCCGAGGTCACGCAATGTTTCAGCCACCGGGCGCGCCCATGCGGGGTCATACACACCCATAAGCTGGCGCTTTACTCCGGCGGGGTTGGCCATCGGGCCGGTGAGGTTAAAAATCGTGCGCGTGCCAAGCTCCACCCTGACTGGCGCGGCGTGGCGCAGCGCCGGATGGTGGCGGGGCGCGAACATGAACACACAACCCACATCACGCAGTATGGCCGAAAGCCGCTCCACCGGCGGTTCAATCTCTATGCCCAGAGCCGCCAGCACATCCGCCGCACCGGAACGCGAGGAGAGCGCCTTGTTACCGTGCTTGGCCACGGGCACACCACAGGCCGCCAGCACAAAAGTAACGGCAGTGGAAATGTTGAGGCTGGCCGCGCCATCGCCGCCGGTGCCGCACACGTCGATCGCCGCCTCCGGCGCTTCAATCCGCGTCATCCGGCTTCGCATCGCGGTGACGGCACCGGTCAGCTCCGCCACCGTCTCGCCGCGCGCGCGCATGGCCATCAGCATCCCGCCAATCTGCGCCGGAGTGGCCTGGCCATCCATCACCACGCCGAACGCCTCCTCAGCCTCGGCAACGGACAGGCTTTCCCCCCGGCCAAGCCGGGCCAAAACCGGTTTAAGCGAGGGGCTCACGCGAGGGCCGGCACCTTCGCACCGGAAAGCCGCAGGAAATTACGCAGAATATCATGGCCGTGAGAGGTGGCGATGCTCTCCGGATGGAACTGCACGCCATAAATCGGCAGCTCCACATGGCGCAGCCCCATGATGATGTCATCTTCCGTCCAGGCGGTGGGCACCAGGCTGGCGGGCAGGCTGGCGCGCTGCACGATAAGCGAATGATACCGCGTGGCGGTGAACGGGTTGGGCAGACCCTCGAACACATCCGAATTGTCGTGAAACACCGGGCTGGTTTTGCCATGCACGGGCTGGGGTGCCCGCACCACCTGCCCACCAAACGCCTGGCCGATGGATTGGTGGCCCAGGCACACGCCAAACAAAGGCAGCTTTGCCTCAGCGGCGGCGGCCACCATGTCCAGGCAGATGCCGGCCTCATTGGGTGTGCACGGGCCGGGGGAGAGCACCACCGCTTCCGGCTGCATCGCCAGCACATCCTGGGCGC
The DNA here is from genome assembly GCA_021808055.1 of Pseudomonadota bacterium. Next base: position 36,621 of record JAKBCH010000006.1, read on the forward strand.
TCAAAGCGTCGTTGCGCTTCACCACGCATTCTGCACCAAGGTCGCCAAAGAACTGCACGAGATTGAAGGTAAAGCTGTCGTAATTATCGATCAGAAGAATCATGGTTTAAACCTCAGGTGCTGCCACATAACGCACCGCATCCTCAGCGGCGCGGAACAAGGCGCGGGCCTTCTGCACGCTCTCCATATATTCGGCTTCCGCGTCGGAATCAGCTACAACGCCAACGCCTGCCTGCACATACATTTTGCCGTCCTTCACCAAGGCGGTGCGCAGGCCGATACAGGTATCCATGGTGCCATTGGCGGCAAAATAGCCGATACACCCGGCATAAAGCCCGCGCCGCGAGGGCTCCAGCTCCTCGATGATCTGCATCGCCCGCACTTTTGGCGCGCCGGAAAGCGTACCGGCTGGAAACCCGGCGATCAGCGCGTCCAGCGCCTCCAACCCTGGTTGCAGCTTGCCTTCCACGGTCGAGGAAATATGCATCACGTGGGAAAACCGCTCGATGGCGAAGCTTTCCACCACCCGCACGGAGCCGGTTTGCGAAACCCGGCCGACATCGTTGCGGCCAAGATCAAGCAGCATCAGATGCTCGGCGCGCTCCTTCGGGTCCGCCAGCAATTCTTCCTCCAGCGCCACATCTTCCGCATGAGTGGCACCGCGTTTGCGCGTACCCGCCAGCGGGCGGATGGTCACGGTGCCGTCACGCAGCCGCACCAGAATTTCAGGCGAAGAGCCGACAGCCTGGAAGGTTCCGAAATCCAGGAAAAACAGGAAAGGTGCCGGGTTGATCCGGCGCAGGCTGCGATAAAGCGCGAAGGCGGGCAGCGAAAACGGTGCCTCAAAACGCTGGGACGGGACGATCTGAAACGCATCACCCGCGCGGATGTAATTCTTGGCGGTTTCCACGATGCCAAGAAACTCGTCTTTCTCAATGTTGGAGCTTTGCTCCAATGGCTCCAGCAACCGGCCCGTGAGCTTCGGCACCGCCGCCTCCAGCCCGAGGCTGAGCTTGTTCAGCGCCTCCTCAGCCCGCGCATAAGCCTGCGCCGCATCAACCCCGGTACGGGGGTAAACCGGGGCTGCCAGGGTCATCTCGTCGGTCACGCTGTCAAACACAATCAGCAGCCCAGGGCGGGTGAGAATGGCCTCGGGGATACCCAGCACATCCGGCTTCAAGGCCGGAATATCCTCCATCAGCCGCACCATGTCGTAACCCAGGTAACCATGCAGCCCGCCGATCACCGGCGGCAGCCCCTCTGGCACCTGCATCCGCGTCTCCGCGATCAGCCCGCGCAGATTTTTCAGCGGCGCGTCCAGAATCGGCGCGAAACCATCCGGTTTTTCCGCCGCGTCACGGTTTATGGAGGCAACACCCCGCTCGCATTTCCACACCAGGTCCGGCGCCATGCCGATGACGGAATATCGCCCACGCGCGGCCCCACCTTCCACGCTTTCCAGCAGGAAGGAATAAGGCTGGCCATGCGCCACCTTCAGAAAAGCGGCGACTGGCGTTAACAGATCCGCAATGCCGTGCCGCCAAACGAGCGCGCCGTGGCCCTGATCATACGCGGCACGGAAGCTCTCGAAACGGTCTGGCAAAACGGCATTCATGATAACTCTACTTCGTCCTCACTGATAAATTTGCGCGAGCAGCTTCTGGTTCACGGTCACCTTATCCTGCTCCTGCAACCCGGCCAGGAAACTCTCCCCCAGATCGTCCTGCAAGCTCTTATTCAGGCTTTGCTGTAGCGCCGCATAGGCCGCCGGGTCGTTCTGCGGCGTGGGAACCTGCACATTGGTGAGCACCGCCACGGTATAGCCAGCGCCGTTATCCAGCATGGTCGCCTCACCTTGTTTCAGCGAAAACAACACCGACACAAATTGCGGCGGCTGGTCCTGCGGTTGCGCGGCGCTGGTATAGGCCGGGCTTTGCGTCACGCTTAAGCCTGCTGCCGCCGCGGCCTGCGCCAAAGGCGTGCCGGTGTTCACCGCATGCATCAAATCCGCCGCGGCCACATTCGCCTCGCGTTGCTGCTGTGCCCCCTGCCATGCGCTCAGCACCTTCGCCTTGGCCTGCGCAAAGGGCTGCACCGCGGGCGGAATGACTTTCTGCACGGCCAGCGCGTAATAGCTGCCATCCGGTCCGGTTTGCAGTTGCGGCGCCGCCCCTTGCTGGGCGGCAAAGGCCGCTTTCAAAATTGCATTGCGCAGATCATCACCGCCTGGAATGGGCGCTGGAGTCCCCTCGGGCGTCAGACCCCCGGCATCCAGCGTACCCTCAACCGCCACCAGGCCGAGATTGCCCGGCAACTGGTCCAGCGGCGTTTGCCCGGCCAGCGCATCCTGCAGCGCGTCAACATTCTTGGCGACCGCCTGCTGGGCCATCTGTAATTGCAGGCTTTGCGTTACCTGCGTGGCAAGCTGCGCTGGGTTTGGCCCGCTGGTGCCCACAGATGTAACCTTGAACAGATACATGCCGAGGTCTCCGGCCACCGGCCCCACCACCTGGCCCGTTTGCGCGGCAAACACCGCCTGCGCCAGCGCACCGGAGGGTATCTGGTTCTGCTGCACACTTGCCAGCGGCACCGGGGTGGCGTGGTATTTCTGGGCCAATGTCTGCATCTCTGCCCAGTTGGCCCCACGCTTCCAGGCGGCCTTAAGCTGGGAGGCATCGGCCAAATCCTGCACGGAAAGCACATCCGCGCTGCGCACTGGCACGCTGGGGCTGGCCGACTCGGCACGGGCCATGGCCGCCGCGATCTGCTCTGCCGGCACCTGCTCCTGCGGCGCCATCAAAGCCGGGGAGAGGATCACCACCTGCACATCACGGTATTCCGGCGCAGTGAATTCGCCCTGGTTATTCTGCCAAAAGCGTTGCAGCACGGCATCAGCCGGGGCGGGCGGCACCGGCTGGGTGCTCACCGGCACATTCACCAATGCGGCCGTGCGCTTAGCCCCCAGCAGGGCGAAAATCGGTGCCGCCATGGCATCCGGCACGGCGCCAGCGCTGATAATCGGCGTCATCAACTGGCGGCCGATCAGCTCGTCCTTGATCTGACCGATGAAGTCATCCTGCGAGATGCCGCTTTGCTGCAACACCTGGGCAAATTTCGCTTTATCGAAGCTGCCATTGGTCTGGAACGCCGGAATGGTATCCAGCACCGCACGCACAGCCGAATCTGGCACGCCAATGCCATATTGCGCGGCGGCATGGCGCAGAATCGCCCGCCTCAGCGCATCGGAGAGCGCCTGCATGGCCATTTGCTGACGCGCGGTTGCGTCTGGCTGCTGGCCCTGCTGTTGCGCCGCGCTCAACGCCCGTTGATAATCCGCCTGCACCTCGCTCGCATCCACAGGCTGGCCGGAAACCGTGGCCACCGCCGTGGAGCTGCCTGTTAAGGTGAACACATTGGAGATGCCCCACAAGACAAACACCACCACGAGCAGCGCGAAAAACCCGCGCGCCACCCAACCCTCCATGAAATTCCGGACCCCGACCAGCATCGCTCTCTTTACCCAAAACCGCCGCCTCTATAGCTAGGCGGCAAGGACTGGGCAATTCATGGCCGGAAAACCGGTTTGCAGTCGGAGGAAACAGAGATGCGGCAGCTCATAGCGGGCAACTGGAAAATGTTCGGCAAGCTGGCGGATATCGCCGGTTTCGCCGCCGCGGTTAAAACCGCCCCCGCTGGGGTGGAGCTGCTGATCTGCCCGCCCTTCACGCTGCTGGAACGTTTTGCCGCCGCGCTGGCGGGGAGCTCCGTTGCCATTGGCGGGCAGGATTGCCACGCCACCGCGCAGGGGCCGCATACCGGCGATATTTCCGCCGCGATGCTGGCCGAAGCTGGGGCAAGCCATGTGATTCTCGGCCATTCGGAACGCCGCGCCGACCATGGCGAAAGCAATGCCATCGTCCGCGCCAAGGCTGAGGCCGCCATCGCCTCCGGGCTTATCCCTATTATCTGCGTGGGCGAAACCGAGGTCCAGCGCGAGGCGGGCGAGGCTGAGCATGTGGTGCGCAGCCAGCTCCTGCATTCCCTGCCGCCGGGGTTTGCCGGGGTGGTGGCGTATGAGCCGGTCTGGGCCATCGGCACTGGCCGCACCCCCACGGCGGAGGACGTAACCGCCATGCACGCAGCCATTCGCGCCGGGCTTGGGGCACAATTCGGCGCAGCAGGCAGCGCAGTGCGGGTTCTCTACGGCGGCTCGGTAAAACCCGGCAACGCCGCCACCCTGCTGGCCCTGCCGGAGGTGAACGGCGCGCTGGTGGGGGGTGCCAGCCTGCAGGCGGAAGATTTTCTCGCCATCGCCCATGCCGCATTGCGCGGTTGAACTTCAAACGATCCGGCTCTAGAAGCGCGCCTGACTGTTTAAGCGGGTTTATCGATGATCAAGGTTCTTCTCGTACTGCATGTGTTTGTCACCATCGCGCTGATCGGCGTGGTGCTGATCCAACGCAGCGAGGGCGGCGGCCTGGGCCTTGGTGGCGGCCAGGGCATGGGCAGCTTCATGACCGGGCGCGGCACGGCGAACCTGCTCACCCGCACCACCGCCATTCTGGGCACGGCGTTCTTCGTGCTCTCCCTGGCGCTGGCACTGCTTTACAAAGGCAGCGCCGCTGACACCAACACGGCCATCCTCAATGGCCCGGCACCTGCTTCACCCGCCGCCCCGGCGCCAACGGCACCGCCTGTGCCATCCCTGCCATCCTCCCTGCCGCAAACCCCGGTGGATGCGCAGCCAGCACCCCCCGCCCCCGCGCCAAATAAAACCCCTTAATTCCGCGCTTAGCTCTTCTCCTGCATCGCCAGATTCATGTAAGATTGGATTCCATGACGCGGTTTGTTTTCATCACCGGCGGCGTGGTTTCGTCACTCGGTAAGGGTATCGCCTCGGCGGCCCTCGGTTCCCTGCTGCAAGCCAGGGGTTATTCGGTCCGGCTGCGCAAGCTGGACCCCTATCTCAACGTCGACCCCGGCACGATGAGCCCCTACCAGCATGGCGAGGTGTTCGTGACCGATGATGGCGCGGAGACCGACCTCGATCTCGGCCATTACGAGCGTTTCACCGGTGTTGCCGCCAACAAGGCGGACAATGCCACCACCGGCAAGATCTATTCCGGCGTCATCGCCAAGGAGCGGCGCGGGGATTATCTGGGTGCAACCGTCCAGGTCATCCCGCACATCACCGACGCCATCAAGGAAACCGTGCTGAACCAGACGGACGGGCTGGATTTCGTGCTGGTTGAGATTGGCGGCACGGTGGGCGACATCGAGTCGCTGCCCTTCCTGGAGGCCATCCGCCAACTCGGCAACGAACTCACCTCAGCCCAGACGATGTTTGTGCACCTCACGCTGGTGCCCTACATCCCCTCCGCCGGCGAGCTGAAGACCAAACCGACCCAACATTCGGTGAAAGAGCTGCAGAATGTCGGCATTCAGCCGAACATGCTGATCTGCCGTTGCGACCGGCCGATTCCTGAAAACGAGCGCCGCAAAATCGCCAGCTTCTGCAATGTCCGCACTGAGGCCGTGGTGCCTGCACTGGATGTGGATACCATCTACACCGTACCCATCTCCTACCACGAGGCAGGGATGGACCGCGAAGTGCTGCGCCATTTCGGCCTGCCGTTTGAAGCCAAGCCAGACCTCAGCCGCTGGGAGACGATCGTCAACACGGTGCGCTTCCCCGAAGGTGAAGTGCGGATTGCCGTGGTCGGCAAATACACCAATCTGCTGGACAGCTATAAATCCCTTGCCGAGGCGCTTGCCCATGGCGGCATCGCCAATAAGGTGAAGGTCAAGCTGGACTGGATGGATTCCGAGATTTTCGAGCAGCCGGATGCAGTTGAACAACTGGAAGGCGTGCACGGCATTCTGGTGCCCGGCGGCTTTGGCGAACGTGGCGCGCAGGGCAAAATAGAAGCCGTGCGCTTTGCACGTGAGCATAATGTTCCATTTCTGGGCATCTGTTTCGGGATGCAGATGGCGGTGATTGAATGCGCCCGCAATCTGGCGGGAATGCCCACGGCATCCTCCACCGAATTCGGCCCCTGTGAGACCCCGATTGTGGGGTTGATGACCGAATGGGCGCGCGAGAACGAGATCGAACGCCGCCGGGCGGACGGGGATCTGGGCGGCACCATGCGCTTAGGCGCTTTCCCGGCCACGCTCAGCCAGGGTTCGCTGGTGCGCGAGATGTATCATGGCGCCGCGCAGATCGAGGAGCGCCACCGCCATCGTTATGAGGTGAATATCCGCTATCGTGAGCAGCTTGAGGAAAAAGGGCTGCGCTTCTCCGGCCTTTCACCGGATGGCATTCTGCCGGAAATCGTCGAATATCCGAATCATCCCTGGTTTATCGGCGTGCAGTACCATCCGGAGCTGAAATCCAAACCTTTCGAGCCTCACCCGTTATTCGAGGGTTTCATCGCCGCGGCGGTGAAACAATCCCGGCTGGTGTGAGTATCCAGGCCATGTCTCGAGCATGGCTTTTTTTGCTTCTTTCTGGCAACCTTCGCTTTGTCTTATATGAGGCAAGAGAGGCGGTATGTGGAGCTTTGCAAAACTTTTTGGCCGCCGGCCTCTCAACCAACAACCGGCCGTCATCATTGTTCTCGGTGCCCGCAGCGGCACTTCGGCACTGGCTGGTGCCCTTGGGTTACTTGGATGCACACTCCCGCAGAATCTTATGGCCGCCAGCCAATGCAATGCAAAGGGCCATTTCGAACCACAAGATTTGGCGGATTTGCATGACGTTATTCTGGCCTCCGTTGGCAGTTCATGGAACGATTGGCACGAATTCCCGCAAAGCTGGTTCAAATCTGCCGACGCCACGCAGGCACGCAGTAGGCTGACTGACGCTTACCTCGCGAATTATGGGCAAACACCGCTCTCTGTCTTGAAAGAACCACGTATTTGCCGCTTGCTGCCGCTATGGCTGGAGGTTTTTGAAAGCCTCAATTTGCGCCCGGCCTTCTGCTTTATCGACCGCAGCCCTGTGGAGGTCGCCATGTCGCTGAAATTGCGGGATGGGTCATCCATGGAGCAGGGGCTGCGCTATTATATCCGCAATCATCTGGATGCCGAACGAGACAGCCGCGGCCATGACCGCGTGGTGATTTCATACGACGAATTATTGACCGATTGGCAGTCCGCAACGGGGAAAATTGCTAAATCCCTGAAAGTTCCTCTCTCGTTCTCCCTTCAACATCACGCAAGTTGATACGTTTCTTGAACGGGATATGCGGCATCTTTCCCTTGCACCTGAGAACTGCCCGGAAAGTGCGCTCAAATACATCGCCCTTCAGATTAATGAGGCATACACCAAATTAGCAGATGGCACTGACGATCGCGAACTTCAACGCCATCTCGACCAACTTCGCCTCGCATTCCAGAAAGAAGAAACGGAGCTTACCTAAGCCTCAACCAAGTGAAATCACCACGCCGCATCACTCCGCCAACCGGACATTGCTTCACTCAAGACCCACTGGCCGCCGCCTTGTTGCCGTGCAAGCGGGGTGTGACTAAATATGATTCATGCGCCAAGCCCTTTTCCTGCTCTCCGCCCTTGCTCTGGCCTCCTGCGCGCCGCCGGGCCAGCAGAGCATTTCCCCCACCCCCGCCGGGCCGGATACGCAGAGCCTTTCGGCCGCCGAGGCGTTCCAGAACCGGCTCCCACTGGTTTCCATTCTGCCGGACACGCAGGATTTCCAGGGCCCGTTGAAGGCTGCCGTTGCCCAGGCCCTGGCGATCAAGTCGGATGCCTCTTTCCAGGTGATGGCCGAAACCCCGGCCACCGGAGCCCCAGATAACGACGCCAAAACCCTTGCCACACTCACCCCGCAGGCCACGGCGATCGCCAACGCCATCATTGCCGATGGCGTACCTGCCGCGCGGGTTTCCACCGGTGCCAAAACCGCTGGGCTGGATCAGGTGCTGCTCGTTTACGTCAAATGATCTTCGCACCGCCTTTCCTGATGCCAGCCCTCCGGCGGCTGGACCCGGAACGTGCCCATAACCTCTCCCTGAAGGCGCTTCGCCTAGGGGTGGTGGGGCGCGATACCACGCCAGATGACCCCATTCTGGCTACGGCGGCCTTTGGCCGGGTGCTGCCCAACCCCGTCGGCCTTGCCGCCGGGTTCGACAAAAACGCCTATGCCGTAACGGCCCTGGGGCGGTTGGGCTTCGGCTTCGTGGAAGCGGGCACCGTCACCCCCCGCCCGCAAGCAGGCAACCCGTTGCCAAGACTGTTCCGCCTCACCGAGGACCGCGCGGTGATCAACCGCATGGGTTTCAACAATGCGGGGCTAGACGCTTACCTCGCCAATCTGCAACAGGCAGATCGCAAGCATTTGGTTCTGGGTGCCAATGTCGGCATCAACAAGGAGGGTGCCGACCCTGAGCGCGATTACCCGGCTCTGGTGCAGGCGGTGGCGCCGTTCGCGGACTACATCACCATCAACATCTCCTCCCCCAACACGCCGGGCCTGCGGGATTTGCAATCCGAAGAACGCCTGGCCGCGATTCTCTCCGGCATTTCCAGCCCAAAGCCGGTTTATGTGAAAATCGCACCGGACTTGTCAGAGGATGGGTTGGAAGCGGTGATCTCTGTCGCCGTCCAGCACAACGTCACTGGGCTTATCATTTCCAACACCACCATTGCCCGGCCAGACACGTTGAAAAGCTCGCTGAAGCGGGAGACTGGCGGGCTCTCCGGCGCGCCTTTGTTTGCCCCTTCCACCGCCATGCTGGCGCGGGCTTATCAGCTCGCGGGCAAACGCCTGGCCTTCATCGGCGCGGGCGGGGTGTTCTCAGCGGAGGATGCGCTGGCGAAAATCCTGGCCGGGGCGTCTCTGGTGCAGATTTATTCCGGCTTTGCCTATCAAGGCCCCGCCATGCTGCCGAAGCTGAAGACCGGGCTGGCCACGCTGTTGAAAAACCGCGGCTTTGCTTCTGTCTCAGAAGCGGTGGGTGCCGGGCTATGAGCGGCTTCGGCGCACTGGCGGAAAAGTATGACGGCTTCATCGTCGATCTCTGGGGCGTGGTGCATGACGGCCACAGCCCTTTTCCCGGCGTGCTGGAGTGCCTGGCGCGCCTCAAGGCCGCGGGCAAGCGGGTGGTGTTTCTCTCCAACGCCCCGCGCCGCCCTTCCGGCATTATCCAATTCCTTGCCAGCATGGGCGTCACGCCAGATCTCTATGACGGCGTGATGTCCAGCGGCGAGGCGGTTTACCTTGGCCTGCGCGACAGAACCGAAGCATTCGCCACACTCGGCCGGCGGCTCTACCATCTTGGGCCGCCGCGCGACCGAGATGTGTTCGGCAGCCTGGATTACGAGCAGGCCGCCGACCCCGCAGAGGCGGATTTCGTGTTGAACACCGGTCCGGATGATGATCTAGGCCCGCACGACCCGGCACTGTATCACCCGGTGCTGGAAGCCTGCCTGAAGGCCCGGTTGCCAATGGTGTGCGCCAACCCGGATTTGGAAGTGTTGAAGGGCGGCGAGCGCATTATCTGCGCCGGGTATCTCGCCCAGCTTTATGCGGGGGATGGCGGACGCGTTATCCAGCGCGGCAAGCCGGATGCGGCGATCTACACCCCCACCCTCGCCCTGCTCGGCACCAGCCCGGCCCGAACTCTAGCGGTGGGGGATTCGTTGCGCACTGATATCGCCGGAGCCAAGGCCGCGAACATCGATAGTTGCTGGGTGCTCTCTGGCATTCACGCTTTGCACCCAGAACAAGCCCCGGCGGAAGCCGCTGCATCCGGGCTGAATCCCATTGCCATCATGCCCGGCTTTGCCTGGTAGGCCGCTGAACAAGGAGACAGGACCATGAAAACGATTCTGATCACTGGTGCCACCGCCGGGTTTGGCGCGGCTTTCGCCCGGCGCTTTGTTCAGGATGGCCACCGCGTCATTGCCACCGGGCGGCGGCAGGAGAGGCTGGAGGCGCTGAAAGCCGAGCTTGGCGCGCATTTGCACATCGCCCCGCTGGACGTGACGGACAAAGATGCCATCGCCAATTTCATCCCCTCCCTGCCTGAATCCTGGCAGCAGATCGACGTGCTGGTGAACAATGCCGGTCTGGCGTTCGGGCTTGGCCCCGCCTGGGAGTCTGATTTGGAGGACTGGGACAAAGTGGTCGCCACCAACATCACCGGCCTCATCCACATGACCCGCGCCGTGTTGCCGCAAATGGTGGCGCGCGACGATGGGATCATCCTTAATCTCGGCTCCACCGCCGGGGAATACCCCTATCCTGACGGGCATATCTATGGTGCCAGCAAGGCATTCGTGCAGCAATTCTCGCTTAATCTACGCGCCGATCTGGTTGGCAAAAATATCCGCGTTACCGATATGGAGCCTGGCCTTGTCAGCGGCACGGAGTTCAGCACGTTGCGCTTTAAGGGGGATGCGGACAGGGCCGCTTCGCTCTACCAGGGCGTGCAACCCCTCACAGCGGAGGACATCGCCAACACCGCCGCCTGGCTCATCTCCCTACCCAGACATATGAACGTTAACCGGATTGAGATGATGCCCACCTGCCAGGCCAGCGGTCCGCTCGTAACCAAGCGCGACTGAACGCGACAACTGGAACACCTATAGACAATTTAAGATTACGTTAATAGTCTCACCGCAACCTACGGTGGACAATTACGGGCATCGCGCGCGTCAACTCCTTCGCATTCGCAGGCATCGAGGCGCAGCGCGTCGAAATTCAGGTCCAAATTTCCGCCGGATTGCCCGCTTTTCTCATGGTCGGCCTGCCAGACAAGGCTGTTGGCGAAGCGCGGGAGCGTGTGCGCGCCGCGCTTACCTCCATGGGGCTTTCCCTGCCGCCCAAACGGATTCTCGTGAACCTCGCCCCTGCGGACATGCTGAAGGAAGGCAGCCATTTCGACCTGCCCGTGGCCCTGGCCGTGCTGGCGGCCATGGATGTACTGCCCGCCGAAGAGCTGGCAGAATACGCCGCCCTGGGTGAGCTTTCGCTGGATGGCAGGCTTAATCCCGCCGCAGGTGTGCTGCCCGCCGCCATCGCGGCCCAGGGGCGCGGCTGGGGGTTGGTCTGCCCTGCCGCCCAAGGCGCGGAAGCGGGCTGGGCCGGGGAGCTGAACGTGCTGGCGGCACCTGATCTGCTCAGCCTCATCAACCATTTCCGGGGCACGCAATTGCTTGCCGCCCCGCCCCCCGGCGAGCTTGGCGGCGGCGCGAAGCTGCTGGATCTCGCGGATGTGAAAGGCATGGAAACCGCGCGGCGCGCGCTGGAGATCGCGGCGGCTGGCGGGCATAATTTGCTGATGATCGGGCCGCCCGGCGGAGGTAAATCCATGCTTGCCGCGCGCCTGCCCGGCCTGCTGCCAGACCTCACCCCCCGCCAGGCGCTGGAGGTGAGCATGGTGCATTCCGTGGCGGGCATGTTGATGAACGGCCAGCTCATCACGCGCCCACCCTTCCGTGAGCCGCATTTTTCCGCCAGCCCCGCCGCCATTTCCGGGGGCGGTGTGCGGGCCAAGCCGGGGGAAATTTCGCTGGCGCACCGCGGCGTACTGTTTCTGGATGAAATGCCGGAATTTCCCCGCGCCACGCTGGAAGCCCTGCGGGCACCTCTGGAAACCGGGCAAACAACGGTTAGCCGAGCTGCCGCGCATATAACCTATCCGGCGCGCTTCCAGCTGGTGGGCGCAATGAACCCCTGCCGCTGCGGCTATCTGGGCGATGGCGGGCGCGAATGCGGCAAGGCGCCGCGCTGCGGGGAGGATTACCAGAACAAGCTCTCCGGCCCGCTGCTGGACCGCATGGATCTGGTAGTCGAAATTCTGCCGCTCTCGCCGAAGGAGCTTGCCTGGGCCAGACCCGGTGAGAGCAGCGCTGTGGTCTCTGCACGCATCGCCATTGCACGAGACCGCGCTTTGGACCGCTTTGGCGAGGATGGCCCGGCCCGCAATGCCGAGGCCCCGCCGGAGCTTTTGCCCACCACCGATGAAGCGCGACGCTTTTTAGAACAGGCGGCTGAAAAATTGCGGCTTTCTGCGCGCGGGCAAATCCGCGCCTTGCGGGTGGGCCGCACCATTGCGGATTTGGCGGGGCAACGTGAAACCCAGCAGCCACATATCGCCGAGGCACTGGCCTACCGGCACAGAATGCCAAAACAGGCAGTGCTGGAAAAGTAGTTATACCGCCAGCAATTTTTTCACAGCCCGCGCAAAATCGGCGGGGTTATTTTCTCTCGCCAGGCGTTTCAGCGCCCCCTCACGCAGGCGCATCCATAGTGCCTCGTCATGATACAGCCGGGCGATCGCCGCCGCGAAGGCCATGGGCTCATTAGCTGGCACGGCCAGCAATTCTTCGCCGTGACCCCAATCGAGCTGTTCCGCGAGCAATGTCGTCACCACGCAGGGCAGGCCCATCGCGGCGGCCTCGTAAATCTTATAGGGCGTGCCTGCGGCAAAGCGGGTGGGGGCGATGAAGATCCGCGCCGCTTCGTAAAGCGGCGTAGTATCCGCCACCTCGCCCAAATATTTTATGCCTGCACCAAGAGCGGGCAAAGCCACCCCCGCCGCCACATGCCCCGCCACGTTCAGCAGCGGCGGGTTCTGCATCAGCTGCGCCAGAGCCGGATAAATTTCATGCTGATAAAATCGCAATGAATCCTCATTTGGCGCGCCAGTCTGGTGAATGGCGCCGATAAATAACAGCCCTTCCCGCGCGGCAAAACCAGGCTTGGTGGGTGTAGTTTCGCGCGCTGTACCCAGCACGCAAACATGCTTCATTCCCAGCTGCTGCAACGCTCCGGCCTCAGCCTCACTCACCGCGAGAATATGCGCAACCTCCGGCAGCCCAAAAAATTCTTTTGCCAAAGCCTTAGGAAGATCAAAATCCGTGCTGCCGCGTGCGGCCTCCCGGCAGCTCGCCAGCGCCTCCGTATCCAGGATGATTTTAGCCCGACTTTCCGCCAACGCCGCCCTTACGCGCCGCAGATTATGCGTGCGCGCCACCCATATCAGATCGTATAGATTTCCCCGCTCGGCCAGAAAATTTTCCAGCCCGGTAAATTCTCGATCGTATAAAATCTCCGCCCGCTCTGGCATGTCGCCCAGCAGGCTCGTCATATCATAGGGCGCGCCGTTGATGGGAAACACATGCACCTCATATCCAGCCGCGTCGATGGCGTGCACAATGTCATTGGAGCGCACGAAACCCGAACCCAGGCGGCGCAGCGGCACCGTATCCTCGATAAACAGCACATGCTTACGCGCCCCGCGTGTGCGGGCACGCAAAATGTTCTGCTCACCTGTCTGCGGCTGGGCTTGCAGAAACGCCTGGTGCTTGCCCCGAAAAATCCTCCGTGCGCGGCGCATCAACGCCATCGAGGCTTCAGAAGTTGCGGCACTACCAAATTCCAGATGCGTGAGGCTTACCGCAGGATCATAAACAATTCTGTATCCCGCTTGTAAAATCCTCACACATAAATCCGCGTCTTCGTAATAAGCCGGCATGAAATCTTCATCGAACCCGCCAAGCTCTTTCACCAGCCCTGCACGGCAGAGCAGAAACACCGCCGAGCCATAATCCACATCGCGCACAAAATTCGCCTCCGGCGCCAGCGGCGAGGCATCGCGTAGATACCCCGTGGTGGTGCCGTCGCTCCAGATGATCGAACCTGCCTCCTGCAACCTTCCATGCGTACGCACAATTTTGCCGCATACCGCACCAATATCTTTCGCCGTTTGCAACCGCTGCAGAGCCGCACGCACAGTGCCAAAATCCAGCTCCACATCATTGTTCAAGTAAAGCAATGCCGGTGCTGCAACATATTCCAGCGCCTGGTTGCAGGCTTTCAAAAACCCTAAATTTTGCGCATTCCGCAAAATGACCGCGCCTGCCACATAGCGACCAATATGCCGCGTTGCATCCATTGAGGCATTATCGACAAGAATAAGTTGCACCACCCCAGCGAAATTCCGCCGCAGCGAGGCCAGGCTGCGCATGGTCAGCTCAAACCGGTTATGCGCCACCATCACCACGGCAAGCTCGGGCGTGCCAGAACAGGAAAAATCCAGTCTCTGCCTAGTAAACAATGCCAAATCCGCCCGCGCCTTGCGGATAAAGGCTTCCCGCGCCGGATATTCCTCCAGCACCTGCACTTGCACCGGCGGACTATATTCCAACCCCTCACTCAGGCCGATTGAGCGCAAATGTGCGAAGGCATCCCGAACCTGGCCTGAATTCAGCGCATCGCGCACCTTGCGGTGCATGTCTTTGTAATAGGCAAGATCAATCTCCGCCGCGGGCTGGCGCAGCTCAAAACAGCCATGCTGCACAAATTGCTGATAGCCATTGCGATACATGCCCATCCGCACCGCCGCCGCGATATCCGGGTAATGCTGCGTGTAAAACCGTTCGGAAAAATGCGGCACCGGGTTGAATAATTCCGGCGTAGCATTGGTGAGGTAATGATGAACGGCCGCCACATATTGCCCACGCAAAATCTCTGCCTTCGCCGCCGGGTGATGCTCAACATACCAGGCGGGATCGAAATAGATCGAAGGTGGCAGCTCATCGCGCCCGGAACCAAGGCAAGCCAGGTAATGCACATAGGGCCCCGGCCCGTCGATCTCACCTTCCGTCACATCGCAAGCCAAAGCCCGGGCGCGGTAAAAGGGCGCGTCGAACAAATAATGCCCTATCCTGCGCTCCCTCTGGCCGGATTTCAGATAATGATCGTAACGCCCATAACAGCCATGAAGCTCCAAATTCTCCAGCGTCATGTCGTCATACAGCTCGGCATAAAGCGCATCGTCGAACAGCCAATGCGGCGAAACGCCACGCCAGCCATGCTGGCAATAATGGTCAAACCCGGAAGCGTAATGCCCGGTCCGCACCAGCTCTGCCACATCCGGGTTGCGGGCGAGGTAATAAACCTCGTCAAACAAAGCCGAGGGGCTATGCCCCTGCTTGGCCCCCACGCGCAGATAATACGCCAACGCTGGCTCAGCCACCGCCTGGGCTTCCGGGTAATGGTGCAGATACCAGCCCTGGTCGAACACCGCCCAAGCGGGTTTTATGGGGCAGTCAGGGTGCAGAAGGTCTTGGGCGGGGCGGGGCATGTGCCCGCATAGGTTGCAATTTGTTAAGGTGTGGTCAAGACTCGTCGAATCGCCCCGGTGAGGCGTGAAAGCTCCTCCGGCGCAATGGTGAAAGCCGGCGTGAGATACACAATGTCCCGGAATGGCCTGATCCAGACGCCTTCTTTGAGGAATTTTTGCCGCAAGCCAGCCGGGTTTGTAATCTCGTGCATCTGCACCACGCCGATGGCGCCCATCACCCGCACATCCTTCACCCCCGGCAACCTCCGGCAAGGTTCCAGCTCCTTCGCCATCTGCGCTGAAATCGCCGCCACCTGCGCCAAACGCGGCTTGGATTCGAAGATATCCAGCGAGGCATTGGCCGCCGCACAGCCCAGCGCATGGGCCATATAGGTCGGCCCGTGCATCAAGGCGGTCATTGGGCTGTCTGACAGAAACGCCTCAAACAACCTGTCCGTGGCGATGGTAACGGCCAGCGGGCTGGTGCCCCCCGTGAGGGCTTTGGAGAGGGTGATGATATCTGGTGCCACCCCGGCTTGCTCAAACGCGAACATCGTGCCCGTGCGGCCAAACCCGGTGAAAATCTCGTCGAAAATCAGCGTCAGCCCGTAATGGTCCGCCGCCGCGCGCAAGCGTTGCAAAACCTCTGGCCCATGAAACACCATGCCGCCCGCGCCCTGCACCAGCGGCTCCACGATAATGGCGGCAAGGGTTTTATGCTCGCGTTCCAGAAACGCCTCAAACGCCGCGATGCTGGGGGCGTCTTTCGGCAACGGCACCACCGGATGCTCCGGCAGCAGCCCGGTAAACAGGCTGTGCATCCCCTCCTCGGGGTCGCAAATCGCCATCGTGCCCAGCGTGTCGCCATGGTAACCGCCAGCGAAGGCCAAAATCTTCGTCCGCCCGCGCTCGCCCTTGTTAAGGCGGGACTGCACGGCGATTTTAATCGCCACCTCCACCGCCACCGAGCCGGAATCAGTGAAGAACACCCGGTTCAAATCCCCCGGCATCATCGCCGCCAGCCGGGTGGCAAGCCTGTAGGCCGGTTGGTTCGCCAGCCCGCCGAACATCACATGCGGCATGGCCTCAAGCTGTTTCGCCACGGCCTGTTGGATATGCGGATGGTTATAGCCGTGGCAGGCGGTCCACCAGCTCGCGATGCCGTCGATCAGCTCGCGTCCATCTTCCAGAATAACGCGCGCCCCCTGCGTGTGGGCCACGGCCATCGGCAGAGGGGCTGTCTGCATCTGCGCGTAAGGCAGCCAGACATGCCGCCAGCCTTCCTCCAACCAGCTCATGCCAGGGAGGAAAGCCCCAATTTGGCGAACAGCGCCTCGTCATGCGGCACGGTGGCGTTCTTGGTCGTCAGCAGCTTCTCGCCATGGAAGATGGAGTTCGCCCCGGCCAGGAAGCACAAAGCCTGGGTTTCGTCGGTCATTTTCTCCCGGCCCGCGGAAAGCCGCACATAGCTCTTGGGCATGGTGATGCGGGCGGCGGCCACCACACGCACAAAATCAATGGGGTCAATCTTCTCGGATTTCGCCAGCGGCGTGCCTTCCACTGCCACCAGGGCGTTGATGGGCACGGATTCCGGCGGGGTGGGCAGGCTGGCCAGCGTGGCGATCAGCCCGGCGCGGTCACTCTCATCCTCGCCCATGCCGACAATGCCGCCGCAGCACACATTGATGCCGGCATCGCGCACGGCATCCAGCGTGTCCAGCCGGTCCTGATAGGTGCGGGTGGTGATGACCTTGCCATAATATTCGGGCGAAGTGTCCAGGTTATGGTTGTAATAATCCAGCCCCGCATCCTTCAGCTTGCGGCTCTGGAAGGGGTCGAGCATACCCAGCGTCACGCAGGTTTCCATGCCCAGAGCCTTCACACCCTCGATCATCTGGCAGACCGTATCCAGGTCATGCTCCTTCGGGCTGCGCCAGGCCGCACCCATGCAGAAGCGTCCGGCGCCTTTTTCCTTCGCTGCACGGGCCTCGGCCAGTACAGCCTCCACCGCCATCAGCCTGGAAGCCTTGGTGCCGGTTTCATAATCCGCCGCCTGCGGGCAATAGCCGCAATCCTCAGGGCAGCCGCCGGTTTTAATCGAGAGCAAGGTGGAGATTTGCACCTTGGTGGCATCGAAATGCGCGCGGTGAACGCTCATCGCCCGAAACATCAGCTCCGGGAAGGGCAGGTCCAGCAGCGCCTGCACCTCGGCGCGGCTCCAGCTTGGGCGGATTTCGATATGGCTCTCAGGCACTCTGGCACACTCCAACGCGGCAATATCCGCCAAACTACCGCCAAGGAGGGCGAGATGGAAGGGCGGCGCGAACCGGCGTACACCGCCTGGTATGCAATCCTATTTTGTCACCGCCACCGGCACCGATATCGGCAAGACCTTCTGCACCGCCGGGTTGCTGCGGGCCAATCCGTCTTTAAGGGCCATCAAGCCTCTTCTCTCTGGTTACAAACCCGGCGAGGCATCTGATTCCAGCCTTCTGCTCGCTGCCATGGGCCGGGCAGAGATGGATGTGGCCGCCATCACGCCTTGGCGGTTCCGCGCACCATTATCCCCAGATATGGCGGCGGCGCGCGAAGGCCAGAGCATCGACTATGAGGCGCTGCTGGGCTTCTGCCGGACGGAGCTGGCGAAGGGGCCGACGCTGATTGAAGGCGCGGGCGGGGCTGCCGTGCCGCTGACCGAGACCAAAATGACAGCGGACTGGATTGCCGATTTGAATTTACCGGTGCTGCTGGTGAGCGGCACCTATCTCGGCAGCATCAGCCATTGCATCACCACAGCGGAATTTTTGCTGCGGCGGGGTATCGTAATTCATGCGATTTTGCTGAACGAAAGCACGACCGCCCCGGTGCCAACGGAAGAAACGCAGGCCGCATTGGCACGCTATCTGCCTTGCCGGATTTTTCCCGTAAAGCGCAATGCCGGGGCAGAGGATTTTAAACCGCTAACCTTATAGAGCGCGATGGGCTTATTTGCGCAGCGCCATTTTAATCGGCCCGTGGGCCCTGCCATGGGTAAACTGGTCCACCACCGCATCCGTAGTTGTCAGCAATTCCGTGGCGGGGCCGGTCCAGCTAATCTTGCCCTCAAACAACATCGCCGCCTTGTCGCCTATGCGCTGGGCAGAGGCCATGTCATGGGTGATGGCGACAGATGTGCTGCCTAGCCGCTTCACGCAATCCACGATCAGCTCGTCAATCACCGCCCCCATAATCGGGTCCAGCCCGGTGGTGGGCTCGTCGAAAAACATAATCGCGGGCCGTGCGGCTATAGCGCGCGCCAGCCCCACGCGCTTTTGCATGCCGCCGGAAAGCTCCGCGGGTGAAAGCCCCGCCACATCGGCCCCCAGCCCCACCTGGGCCAGAATTTCCACCGCCTCGTCACGCGCCTTGGCCCGGCTTACCTTTTTCTGGGCCAGCAGGCCGAAAGCGACATTCTCCCATACCGGCAGCGAATCAAACAACGCGCCGTTCTGAAACAACATGCCAATCTGCTGGCGCAGGGCACGGGCATCGCGGGCGGGGGCTTTCAGCACATCCACCCCGTCAATCTCGATGCTGCCTGCATCAGGTATCACCAGGCCCAGCATGGATTTCAGCAGCACGGATTTGCCGGTGCCTGAACCGCCGATCACCACCATGCCCGTGCCGGTTTCAACATCCAGGTCAAGGCCGTCCAGCACCTTCTTCGGGCCAAAATGCTTCTTCAGGCCACGGATACGAATTTTGATCCCGTTCATTTTACGAACAACACCTGGGTGAGCACATAATCCAGCGCCAGAATCAGCACCGAGGCAGCCACCACCGCCGAAGTCGTGGCGGAGCCCACACCCTGCGCGCCGCCGCGCGAACGGTAGCCGTTAAAGCAACCCATCAGCGCGATAATAAAACCAAACACCGCCGCTTTGATCAGCCCGGAGACCACGTCCTGCGTCTGCAAGTTGGAAAATGTGCTGGTGAGATAGCCGCCAGACGAAAACCCAAGCTTATACACCCCCACCAGATACCCGCCCATCACGCCCAGAATATCCGCCAGCACCACCAGCAGCGGCAACGCGATAATGCCCGCCAGCAAGCGCGGGGCGACGAGATATTTCATCGGGTCGGTGGAAAGGGTGGAAAGCGCGTCAATCTGGTCTGTCACCCGCATCGTGCCCAGCTCCGCCGCCATGGCCGCACCGGCGCGGCCAGAAACCATCAAGCCAGCCAAAACCGGCCCCAGCTCACGCGTGACTGATAGCACCACCACCGAGGCAATGGCACTTTCCGCGCCAAAACGGGAGAAGCCGGTGTAAGACTGCAACGCCAGCACCATGCCGGTGAACAAGGCGGTAAGGGCCACCACCGGCAGAGAGAAATAGCCGATCTCCATGAACGCCCGGCCAAGCTGGCGCGGGTAAAAAGGCGGGCGAAAAATATGCGAAAGACCGGAAAGCGCAAATATTCCCAACTCGCCGATATATTCCACCGCGCTCAGCACGTTGGCACCCAGCCAGGCCACGGCGTCCAGAGCCTTCATGCGTTGATATACCGCCGCTGATAACGGCGCCCCAAAGAGGTGAGAATTTCATAGCCGATGGTCCCGGCCTCCTGGGCCAGCTCATCCGCGCCGTGGCGGGCACCAAGCAGCCCCAGCAAATCACCAGGTTGGGCCGGCACATCGGTAACATCGAAGGTGGCAAGGTCCATCGACACCCGGCCTACCAGGGGAACGGGGGTATCGTCAAAACAGGCCATGGCACGGCTGGAAAGCGCGCGGTGCAACCCGTCGGCATAGCCCACCCCAACGGTCGCAATCCGGCTGGGGCGCGCCGCCACCCAGGTGCCCCCATAACCAACCTGCTCGCCCGGCTGAATTTCGCGTATCTGCAAAATCGGCGCGCTCAGCCGCACCACGGGCCGCATGGCGCGCCCCTGCGCTGTGCTGGTGTTCAGGCCGTAAACCGCCGCACCGGGGCGGGTAAGATGTTGGTGAAACGCCGCCCCCAGAAACATGCCCGCCGAATTGGCGATGCTGCGCTTCGCCCCAGGAAACGCCGCCGCCATGGCCAGAAAATCCTGCAACTGACGCTGGTTGCGCTCATCCTCCGGCACATCGGCCACGGCCAGATGCGTCATCACCGTACCAATCACCACGCCGTCCAGCAGCGTCTGGTCCGCCCGCAATGCCGCAAATTCCTTTGCGGGCAGCGCCAGCCGGTTCAGCCCGGTTTCAACATGCAAAAACGCGGGCAGCTTGCGCTCCAACCGCACCGCCGCCGCCCGCCATTGCGCAATCTCGGCCAACGAGCCCAGCACCGGGATAATATCATGCGCGATGAAATCCGCCGCCGCATGGGCCGCCAGCCCGTTCAGCACCAAAATGCGCGCGCCCGGCAACAAGGGCCGCAGCGCCACCGCCTCGGCCAGATGCGCCGTGAAAAAAGTTTTGCACCCCGCCGCCGCCAGCACCTGTGCCACCTGCGCCGCGCCCAGCCCATAGGCATCAGCCTTCACCACCGCGGATGTCTCGCCTTGGTTCATCCCCGCCAGAAAGCGCCAATTTTCAACAATCGCGGCCAGGTCAATTTCGAGTTGAGCGGTCAAAATATCATATCATTCATGAAACGTATCAAGGTCGGCAAACCGCGTGAACTCGCCTTCGAAAAACAGATCGATTTTGCCGGTCGGCCCATGGCGCTGCTTGGCGATAATCAGCTCCGCCTTCTGGTAGACGGTCTGCATATCCGCCTTCCATTTCTCATGCGCTTCCTGGAACTTGTCGTCGCGTTCATAGCTGGTGATCTTCGGCTCCTTCTGCGCCAGATAATAATCATCCCGATACACGAACATCACCATATCCGCGTCCTGCTCAATCGAGCCAGATTCACGCAAATCCGAAAGCTGCGGGCGCTTATCGTCGCGGGATTCGACCGAGCGGGAAAGCTGAGAAAGCGCAATCACCGGCACCGCGAGCTCCTTCGCAATCGCTTTCAGCCCTTGCGTAATCTGGCTGATCTCCAGCACGCGGCTTTCCGGCCTTGTGCCCAATGATGGCCGCATGAGCTGCAGATAATCCACAATCACCAGCCCCAGCCCCTGGGTGCGTTGCAAACGGCGGCAGCGCGTGCGCAGGGCCGAGAGCGTAATCGCCGGGGTATCGTCAATCACCAGCGGAATATCGGCAATCTCGCGGGAAACGCGCACAAACGTGTCGAAATCCTTGGTAGAAATTTCACCGCGCCGGATTTTATCACCCGAAACCCGCGCCTCTTCAGCCAGCAAACGTGTCGCCAACTGGTCGGCACTCATTTCCAGGGAAAATATCGCCACGCATTGTTTGGCCAGCGCGTTCGGATTCTCGGCCCTGGCATTGGCCAGCATCGCCTTGGCCGCGCCAAATGCAATTTTGGTGGCCAAAGCAGTTTTGCCCATGCCCGGCCGGCCGGCCAGAATAATCAAATCCGATTTATGCAGCCCGCCGGTGCGTTTGTTCAAGTCCCGCAAGCCCGTATCCAGCCCCGAAACCGAACCCTGGTTGCGAAACGCCTTCTCCGCCAGGTCGATGGCCTGAATCAGCGCATCGTGGAAAGAAATCCCCTTGCCCTCGGCCCCGCCCTTGGTGGCGAGGTTGAACAGCGCCTGCTCGGCTTTTTCAATCTGCGCGCCGCCATCCAGCTCCGGCTCAGCGGCATAGGCGTCATTCACTGTCACTTCGCCGATATCGATCAACTGGCGGCGCAGCCAGGCGTCATGAATCAGCCGCCCATAATCCCCGGCATTGATGATACCGACCATGGCGGAGAGCAATTGCGCCAGATACGCCGTGCCGCCCACCTCCTCCAGCACGCCGGAATGCTCCAGCTCGGCGCGCAGCGTGATCGGGTCGGCCACCTGGTTCTGCTCGCACCGCCGTGCGATGGCCTGGAAAATGCGGCCATGAATGGGGTCGGCGAAATGCTCATGCGTCAGAAAGTCGGAAACCCGCTCGAACGCCTTATTATTGGCCAGCAGCGCGCCCAGCAGTGCCTGCTCGGCCTGGGCATTGCTGGGGGGAAGCCGCTGCGGGAAGCCGGGGGGGTCGAAAGAATCCATGCGCGCGGTTCTTACCTCAGCCCATCCCGGCAGGAAACATCAGGGCAGGCCCCCTGCCGGTGTATATCGGGGAAAAGCGACCAAAACCCGGAGGGTCAGAACAACCTGTCCGGCACCAGCAGAATTTTGCCTGTATGCCCCGCGCGTTCCATCTCCGCATGGGCCTCATCTGCCCTTGAAAGCGGCAGCACCAGGCTCGTCACCGGCTTCACCTTGCCTGCCTCCAATAATGGCCACACCTGCGCGCGCAGCTCTTGCGCCACTCTCGCCTTGAAATCCGCCGGGCGGCTGCGCAATGTGGAGCCAGTGTAGACCAGGCGCTTGAGCATCACCGGCATCAGGTTAATCTCAACCTTCGAACCCAGGGCGAACGCAATCTGCACAATCCGCCCGCCGGGCGATGCCGCTTTGATGTTTCGCTCGATATAGGGCCCGCCTACAATATCGAGAATCACATCAGCCCCGCCTGCCTCCTTGCGGACAATCTCAACAAAATCCTCCGCCTCGTAATCTATCACGCGGTCAGCCCCCAGCGTGCGGCATAAATCGCACCGCGCGGCTTGGGTGTCGGTCGTGAACACCTTGGCGCCAAACGCATGGCCAAGCTGAATGGCGGTGGTGCCAATGCCGCCCGCGCCGCCATGCACCAACAGCGTCTCGCCCGCCTGCAGCCCCGCGCCGATGAAAATATTGCTCCATACAGTGAAGAACGTTTCCGGCAGCCCGGCGGCGTCGCGCGTGCTCACTCCCTTGGGAACAGGCAGGCAATGCCTGGCATCCACGGCGCAATATTCGGCATAGCCACCGCCATTGGTGAGTGCGGTGGCGTAATCGCCTACCTGCCAGCCGCTCACGCCCTCGCCCAGTGCGACAATTTTGCCAGCAACCTCAAGCCCCATCAGGTCAGAAGCCCCGGGCGGTGGCGGATACAACCCCTTGCGCTGCATCATGTCAGGGCCGTTCACCCCTGCCGATTCCACCGCAATCAGCACCTCGCCTTTTGCCGCCACGGGCGTCGGGCGGCGGCCAACGGCCAACACCTCCGGGCCGCCAGCCCCGTGCGCTTCGGCAACCTGCATATCTTCTGGCAAGGGCATCATCCTTGTCTCCTTCTCATCGCGTCAAAGCGTTCTGCCAATCCGCCACAGAATGAACCCAAGCCCCCGGCGATGCAACCTGGCGGCAACTTGCAACCCACCTCGCGGAGCGTAACATCAACACCCGCCCTCGCGGCAAAAAAGCAACCCGCCACACGATGCAGGGCAACGCGCTATATGCCGCCTGGGATATTGTTGAATCCGGCGCATCCCGCGCCACCCTGCGCCTTGCTACACGCCCGCGCGGCACCTCACCCGCATTTGGACCAGCCGCAATGCAGACAACTTAAGCATCCCGCCTCGCGCACCACCCCAGGCTGGCTGCATTTCGGGCACAAACTTCCCAAAGGCGAAGCGTCAGCCTGCATCTTTTTATCTTTCACCGGCAACCGTTCATCATCCAGCACCAGAAACCCGGTCTCGATCATGTGCTTTTCAATCACATCGCCAATCGCCGCCACCAGCGAGGGCACATACCGCCCCTGGGACCACTGCCCACCTCGCGGATCGAACACCTGCTTCAGCTCCTCGGCCACAAACGCCACCTCGCCGCCACGCCTGAACACCGCCGAGATCATCCGCGTGAGGGCCACAACCCAGGCATAATGCTCAAGATTCTTCGAGTTCACGAAAATCTCGAACGGCCGGCGCACGCCATCCTGCTCGATATCGTTAATCGTCACATACATCGCATGTTCGCTATCCGGCCAACGCAGCTTATAGGTCGCCCCCACCAGCCTGTCAGCGCGTACCAGCAATTCCGGGCCATATTCATCCGCACGCTTGGCTGCCAGCTTCTTCTCCCCGGCAGGCGGTTTCACCTCCAGCACGGAACCTGTAACATCATTTGGCCGGTACGTGGTGCAGCCCTTGCAGCCGCTGCGGTAAGCGTCAAGGTAAACCTCCTGAAACGCATCGAAGCTGATATCCGCTGGCACATTCACGGTTTTTGAAATGGCGCTGTCCACATGCGCCTGCACGGCGGCCTGCATCCGCACATGCTCCGCCGGATTCAAATCCTGCGCGGTCACAAAATATTCAGGCAACGCCGCGTCTTCTCCGAATTTTGCTCGCCACAGCCGCAACGCATAATCGGTCACTTCCTCCTCGCTTCTGGTGCCATCGCGTTGCAAAACCTTGCGCGTGTAAGCGAGTGCGAAAACCGGCTCCACACCGGAGGAAACATTATCCGCCACCAGCGAGATGGTGCCCGTGGGGGCAATGGAGGTGAGCAGCGCATTGCGAATGCCATGCTGGTTAATCGCATCGCGCACATCGTCATCCAACGCGCTAATGGTCTCGCCCGCCAGATATTTCGCGCGGTCAAAAAGCGGAAACGCGCCCTTTTCCGCTGCAAGTTTCACGGAGGCCATATACGCCGCCCGCTCCACCTGC
Source organism: Pseudomonadota bacterium (assembly GCA_021808055.1). The sequence goes on from JAKBCH010000006.1 coordinate 61,295, forward strand.
CGCGCCCAATCCTTGGCCCGCGCCGCCGCTTCCACGCTGCCATAGCGCAACCCGCACATCATCAGCGCATCCGCGAGGCCCGTCATGCCGAGGCCAATGCGCCGCTTCGCCTCCGCCTCCTGGCGTTGCTGTTCCAGCGGAAAACCGGACGCATCGATGGTGTTATCCATCATGCGGATGGCCGTGCCTACAAGCTCGGCCAGTTCCGTTTCGTCGATATGCGCCTCGTCGCTGAACGGCTCGCGCACCAGCCGCGCCAGGTTGATGGAACCCAGCAGACACGCGCCATAAGGCGGCAGCGGTTGCTCCCCGCACGGGTTGGTGGCGTGAATCGTTTCGCAATAATATAAATTATTCCGTGCATTGATCCGGTCGATAAAAATCACCCCCGGCTCGGCATATTCATAAGTCGCGCGGGTAATCCTGTCCCACAGCTCGCGGGCGCGTAAGCTGCGGTAAACCTGGTTGTTGAACTTCAACGCCCAGACGGTATCCAGCTCCACCGCCTTCATGAAATCATCGGTCACCAGCACGGAAAGATTGAAATTGCGCAAGCGGCCCTTCTCGCGCTTGGCCGCAATGAACTCCTCAATATCCGGGTGGTCACAGCGCATCACCGCCATCATTGCCCCGCGCCGCGCCCCGGCGGACATGATGGTGCGGCACATCGAATCCCACACATCCATGAAGGAGAGCGGGCCGGAAGCATCCGCGCCCACGCCACGCACCGGCGCGCCCTTGGGCCGCAGCGATGAGAAATCATACCCGATGCCGCCACCCTGCTGCATGGTCAGCGCCGCCTCGCGCAGATGCGCGAAAATCCGGCCGAGATCGTCCTCGATATCGCCCATCACGAAGCAGTTAAACAGCGTCACCCGCCGCGCCGTGCCCGCACCGGAGAGGATGCGCCCAGCGGGGATAAACCGAAAACTCTCCAGCGCCTTATAAAACGGCGCCTCCCACTTGCCCGGCTCTTTCTCCACCTCGGCCAGGGCACGAGCCACACGCCGCCACATATCCTCCACGCTGCCATCCACCGGCACGCCCGCATCGTCTTTCAGCCGGTATTTCGCATCCCATATCTGCGCGGATATCGGCGCCATCGTATCCAACACGGAGCTGTTTGATGCCTGAAAATCCGCCTGAATATCCATGTCGTTTTCCTTGAATGAACTGCGGGTGCCAAAGCAGAGACTCGGGAACCGATCAGAACCATATCAAGCCCCGGTTAGCGCCGCCACTATTTCAAGCATGCGCGGCCAGCACGCATAACCCCGCAGTTTCAGCCAAAATTTGCCCCGCCCCCAGCACATCGCCGGTAAATCCGCCAATCTGGCGCTTCGCCAGCACAGCAACAGCCGCCAGCGCCACCGCCATCGCTGCAAATACCGCTAAAAAATGCCAAAACACCAGCGCCGCCAGCGCCAACCCCGCCAGCACCGGGGCGCGAGTCATACCACCACCCGCCGCCTGGCCCAGCCCATCCGCCCGGGCAGGCGGCAGCGCCAGCATCACCACCGGCAGCAGCGCCCGGCTCAACGCGCCGATGGCCGCCAGCCGCCACACCATGCCCGGCGCGGGCAACGCCGCCAAACACGCCGCCCGTAGCCCCAGCGTCAGCACCAGAGCCACCACCCCGTAGCTGCCAATCCGGCTGTCGCGCATAATTTCGAGCTTGGCGGCCCGGGTGCGCCCACCACCAAAGCCGTCGGCCATATCCGCCAGCCCGTCCTCGTGCATCGCCCCGGTGAGCGCCATGCTGGCCCCCAGCGCCAGCAGCGCGGCAGCCAAAGGCGGCAGCCCCGTCCGTGCCGCCAGCCAGAACACCAACCCGGAAGCCGCGCCCAAAACAGCGCCCACAGCCGGGTATGCCCAAACGGCATCGGCCATGGGCGGCGGTGTTTGCAGCCGCCCCATCGGCAGGCGACTCAACAGCATAAAGGCCAGCCGCGTTTCATCCCACCGGCGGCAGAAGGCGCTCATGCGCCGGAAACACCCGCCTCAGCAAAGGTAGACATTCCATCATGCGCCGCCAGGGCCGCGCGCACCACGCCTAGCGCCACAGCGGCCCCGCTGCCCTCGCCCAGCCGCATGCCCAGCGCCAGCAGCGGGGTTTTGCCCAGCTTTTCCAGCAACCGGGCATGGCCAGGCTCGGCACTCACATGCGCGGCCAGGCAATGCGCCAGCGCGCCCACGCCCGAAGCCTCCAGCACGGCAGCGGCAGCGGTGCAGATAAACCCATCC
>JAKBCH010000139.1 GCA_021808055.1 Pseudomonadota bacterium
GGGGGGCAACCCGCCAGGGCAGCTTAAGGAGGCGGAGTTGTGCGCGTTTCCTGAAAACGAACCGCTAACGAAGATGCTGGGTGATTTCTTTAATCTTTGGGCGGTCTAAATAATTAAAAACTCGGATTGAAAACCGGAGGCGTTAGGCTAACCTGATAATCATGTCCGAAACAAATGCGTATCTATCTTTTTGGGGCAAAGCGGCCCGTAACGAAGACGAATGCTCATCCCCGCACCGCTGGCACCCGGCGGTGTTCCATATGCTTGACGTGGCAGCAGTCGCCCAGGCATGGCTGACCGCGAACAAGCCAAAAATTCCAGGGCTGACAGATATCGGTGAGGCCGCTTGGCCGGCGATTGTGGTGTTGATCGCGCTGCATGACATCGGTAAATTTTCCAGGCCCTTTCAGGCAAAACGGGAAGACCTCTGGCCGGTTTCGTTGGGAGTGTACAAAAAACATGACATACCGCGCCACGATACGGCGGGTTTTGTCCTCCTGACGGAGCAAAAATTCGAACAGATGCTGGCCCCGGTTTTGGGCAGGTTGCACGTGCTGGACGGGCCGAAGCTGTTGCGCGCCGTATGCGGCCACCATGGCAGTCCGCCGCTGGAGGATATGCCTCGGCATAGTTACTGCCCCGTTTCGCGCGCGGCGGCGGTGGCGTTCATCTCTGACCTCCTCACCCTGTTGAACCCGGCGCCATTGCCGCCGTTATCCGAGGATGACGTCATCGCTTTATCGTGGTGGCTGGCGGGCCTCACGGTGCTGGCGGATTGGATCGGCTCCGCCGAGGAGTGGTTTCCCTACGCCGTTGAAGCCAAGACATTGGCGGATTACTGGCCGGAGACGTGCAAACAGGCGGCGCGCGCAGTCGCGGAGGCGGGCGTAACAAGGCTGCCCGCCAGCGCCACCTCTCCCAAGACTGCATTGCTCGGCTCTTACGATCCCACGCCGGTGCAGGAATTCGTCGCCAAAGTGGACCTGGGCGCTTCTGCCACACCCGCGCTGGTCATCATCGAGGACCAGACCGGCAGCGGCAAAACCGAGGCTGCGCTGCTCCTGGCGCACCGGCTGATGCAGGAAAAGAGCGCGCAGGGGCTGTTCGTGGCGCTGCCGGCCATGGCCACGGCGAATGCCCTGCATGAGAGGCTCGGCCGGTATTACACCGCACTTTTTGCGCCAGGCAAAACTCCCTCTCTCGTTTTGGCGCATGGCAAGCGCCAGTTGAACGATCGCTTTGCCGAAGCGCTGTTGCGCGGCCGGGCCGGACCGGAGCGTGCTGAGGCCGACGCGGATGAAACCGCATCGGAGCAATGCGCGGCCTGGATTGGCGAAGACAGGCGGCGCAGTTTTCTGGCCGATTGTGGCGTTGGCACCATAGACCAGGCGTTGCACGGCGTTTTGCCCACCCGTCATGCGCCGCTGCGCCTGTTCGGTCTCAGCCGGCGCGTGCTGATCATCGACGAGGCCCATGCCTACGACGCCTATATGCAGCAGGAGCTTTTCCGCCTCGTCGAATTCCAGGCCAGGCAAGGGGGCAGCACGATCATCCTCTCTGCCACCCTGGCGCATACGGACCGGCAAAATCTGGTGAATGTGTTTAACAAAGCGTGCGGCAATGCGCAGGTCTCGTGCAACGGTAACGACTATCCGCTGGTTACATCCGTGACGGCAGCGGGTGCCGGAGAATATGCGGTGGACCCGCGCCCAGGGCTGGCGCGGCAGGTCCAGGTGCACCGGCTGGCGGATGCCGCTGCCGCCATTGCCACGGTAACGGCGGCAGCGCAGCGCAATGCGGCGGTGGGGTGGATCCGCAACACCGTGGATGATGCCGTGGCGGCTTACGAGGCGCTGGTGGCCCAGGGCGTCGCCGCGACGCTGTTCCACGCCCGCTTCGCCATGGGCAACCGGCTGGCGGTTGAGGAAGCGGTACAGGCGCGCTTTGGCAAGACCAGCCAACCGGATGAGCGTGCGCATGTGGTGGTCGGCACCCAGGTGATGGAGCAAAGCCTCGACCTCGATTTCGACGTTATGATCTCCGATCTCGCCCCGGTCGATCTACTGCTCCAGCGCGCCGGCCGCTTATGGCGGCATGCTCGCCCAGCCCGGCCGGAAGCCGCCCCCTGTCTCTACATTGTCGCCCCTGAGCCGTTGGCCGAGCCGTCCGCCGATTGGCTGAAGGATTTTCGCGGCACCGGGTTGGTGTACCAAGATCATGGGGTTTTATGGCGTTCGGCCATGGCGATTTTTGAGCATCCGGTGGTGAACCTGCCCGCTGATGTGCGCGCCCTGGTGGAAGCCGTGTACGCGCCGGATGCGCCGGTACCAGACGCTCTGGCGGCGAAGAGCGAAAAGGCCATGGGCCGCGAGGCCGCTGCCCGCGCCGTGGCGGGGCAGAATCTGCTGAATTGGCAGGAAGGCTACGCCCAAGGCAACATCGCCTGGATGAGCGATGTACGAACCCCCACCCGCCTCTCCGACCCCAGCTTCACCTTCCGGCTTGGGTTATGGGAAAATGGCGTCATCACGCCCTTCTGCCCGCATCAGGATGCGGGTAAGTCCTGGGCCATGTCGGAAATCTCCCTCCCCGCGCGGCGGGCGCAGGGTGTCCCACCTCAGGATGGCGCGCGCGGCGCGGCGCTGGCAGCGTTGCGGGCTGGGTGGAGTCGCTGGGAGCAGGAAATTGCTGTTCTGCTCCTGGAGCCGGAGGGCGCGGGGTGGCGTGGGGTTTTGTCCAAGGCCAATGCCGGTGTGCAGGAGGTCCGTTACAGCCGGGAGAGCGGGCTGGTTTATGTTTAGAAAACACTTGTAGGCGGGCAATAAAAATTATAACATTTTGATATTGCTGTTTCTCTGCTGTCGCGGAGATGTACCGTTGCGTAGCTAACGTAGTGTGCTGTAGCTAAAACGTTCCCCGCCCACGCGGGGATTATTGATAAATAAGTTGCGAAGCGAACGTAGAGAGCTAAATTATGTTGACAATCACGCCGAGTTCGTGTCGATATTGCGACGTCGGAGGTTGCCGCCTCCGACGTCTTTTGAAGTCACAGATATAGAATCCCGCTTGGTCGCGGGGTGGAAGGAGTTTTTCATGGCCCAGCAAGCCGGTGCCAGAAGTCGCGTTGGGGGATAGTGCCCCCCTTCTCCTAAATTCACTAGAGGAAAGCTCTTGTGAGTTGCTGCTTATATCGAACTACCCTTGCGACAAGCAAGTGGAGAATAATATGCCGTTTTCCCTCATCAATGATCCCTGGCTTCCCGTACGGCGGGCGCATTCGGGTGCAACCCTCATCCGGCCCTCCCAGCTCACGGAAAATATCGAGACCGACCCGGTGGTCGCCATCGACTGGCCGCGTGCGGATTTTCGCTTGGCCAGCCTGGAGTTTCTCATAGGCTTGCTGGCCATCGCCTGCCCACCCGCCAGCCCCCGGGCCTGGCCGGATTTATACCACGCCCCGCCCAGCCCCGCCG
>JAKBCH010000140.1 GCA_021808055.1 Pseudomonadota bacterium
CAGCGCATGAGGGTGCGCGAAGAAATTGCCAGCAGCGCGGCGCTGGGAACCGCCTTGCCCGTGCTGCTGCTCATTCCGCTTATCTGGCTGGTGGGCGGGCTGGCACTGCACCGCACCCTGCGGCGGATGGATAGCCTGACCCACGACCTGGCAACGCGCGGCGCCAGGGCCACGGCGCCACTGCCACTGACGAACGTGCCAGCCGAACTGACTCCGCTGGTGGAGAGCATGAACGGGCTGATTCTGCGGTTGAATGCCGCGTTGGCCGCCCAAAAGCGCTTCCTGGCCGACGCCGCGCATTCCCTGCGCACGCCTATTGCTGCCATGCAGCTCGAAACCGGCAACCTCATGGCGGACACCCCCACGCCCAGCCAGCGCCCGAGGTTGGAAGCGCTGGCGGCGGCGGCCCGGCGCGCTGCCGGGTTGGTGGGCCAGCTTCTCCGGCTGGCGCGGCTGGACGAACCGGAAGTGCCCTGCCCCGTGGCACTGGATGCCGCCGCGCTGCTGCTGGCGTGCGTGGCAGATCAGGCCGCACTAGCCGACCGCAACAATATCGACCTTGGCGCCGCGGTGACACCTCCCGCCATGGTTCGCGGCGTAGAGGATGAGGTGCAAACTCTGTTTGCCAACCTCATTGAAAACGCACTCATTTATACACCCGCCGGCGGCCAGGTGGATGTTTCGTTGCGGCGGGTGCCGGCGGGTTTTTCTGTTGAAGTGCAGGACAATGGCCCCGGCCTGCCAGCAGGTACGGAAGCGGAGATTTTTGAACGCTTCTTCCGCGCCGCACGGCAGGCAGCGGAAGGCTCTGGCCTCGGCCTCGCCATCGCGCGCCGTATCGCCATGCGCCATGGCTTTGGCCTTGAGGTCCGCAACCGGCAGGGCGGCGTGCACGGCGTTCTCGCCCGCGTGACCATGCCAGGGCTAAATGATTAGGGCACGATGACCAGACAGCCCACGCGCAAGCCGAACAACGGCCACGCCAGTTTGGCTTTCCTGAACCATTGATGCCTTAGATTCAATTTTATCTTTCCCGAGAGCTTTCCCATAGTCCTCAAACCGGAACCATAATTTCCTGACGTATTTTTGGGGGACGCTGATCGTGTCAGATGAAAAGATTGAGACGCTGATCATTGGCGGCGGGCAGGCCGGGATCGCCATGAGCGAGCACCTGGGCAAGCTAGGAATGCAACATCTCATCATAGAACGGGGGCAGATCGCGGAAAGCTGGCGGTCCAAACGGTGGGATTCTCTCGTCGCCAACGGCCCCGCCTGGCACGACCGTTTTCCTAACAAGATTTTTTCCGGTATTTCTCCCGATGGCTTCGCCCCGGCGCGGATGATCGCGGATTATTTTGTTGAATATGCCAGGCAGATCAAAGCGCCTTTGCGGTGCGGGGTCGAAGCGATATCTTTGCGGCAAAAGAACAATGGATTCCGGGTTGAAACCTCGGAAGGGCCGATCGAAGCAGTCAACGTGGTCGTCGCGACAGGTCCGTTTCAACGCCCGGTCATCCCCGCGGTTATCCCGGATACCGTTGGCATAACGCAGATCCACTCCGCTTCCTATCGTAACCCGCAGCAATTGCCTGAAGGGGCGGTGATGGTGATCGGCGCCGGCTCCTCCGGCGTGCAGATCGCAGATGAGCTACGCCAGGCCGGCCGGGCTGTTTACCTGTCTGTCGGGCCTCACGACCGGCCGCCCAGGCGGTACCGGGGACATGATTTCGTCTGGTGGCTGGGCGCGCTTGGTCTGTGGGACGCAGAGGCGGCTGATCCCTCCACCCAGCACGTAACGATTGCGGTAAGCGGCGCAAAGGGCGGGCACACGGTTGATTTCAGGCAGCTGGCCGCAACCGGCATCACGCTTGTTGGCATGACCCGCTCGTATCAAGATGGCGTGATGCAGATAGCGCCTGATCTGGCGAAAAATATCGCGGCTGGCGACGCAAATTATTTAGCAATGCTAGACGCTGCGGACGCCTACGCCGCCCGGGAGGGGCTTGATCTGCCGGAAGAACCTGCGGCGCGTCTTATCGGATCAGATCCTCAATGCATGACCGACCCCGTTCTTGAATTAAACTTGGCGGATGCGGGCATCAAATCGGTTGTCTGGGCAACCGGCTACACGCAGGATTTCGATTGGATCAAGGCCAACGCTTTCGATGAAAAAGGCAAGCCCAGGCACCACCGCGGCGCGTCTGTCATTCCCGGACTTTATTTTTTGGGCCTCCCATGGCTGGCGCGGCGGTCTTCCTCTTTCATCTGGGGGGTGTGGCGCGATGCCCAGTATCTGGCGGAGCATATTGCTGAGCGCGACAAAATGGCGGGCACGCTCAAACTTGAGACACCACGTTAACTTGGCCGCCGCCTGAACAGGCCTTCACGGCCCTATCTTAATGGCCCCCGGAAGAGGGCGCAGCAGAGGGCGGTGCAACCTTGCGCAGCATCGGGGCCAGGATGGTTCCCGCAACGAACGCGAGCATGATGGCGTGGAAGGCGTCGGCATAGGCTAGCGTTTGCGCCTGGGCGTAAGCGGCACGCCAGAATATGCGCAGGGCGGCTTGGTGTGCGGCTGCCTGCGAGCCCATGCTGGCCGCCAGACGGGTGGTGAGGCCGTGCAGCGCCTGCGTTACCGGCGGGCGTGCAGTGGTGAGGTTTGAGGCCAGAACGAGAAAATGAAAGTTCGTGCGCGAATTAAGAATGGCGCTGCACAGCGCGATGCCGACCGCGCCGCCGAGATTGCGCATCATGTTGAACAGGCCGCTTGCATATTTCAGCCGCGCGGGCGGCAGGCTGCCAAGCCCGAGCGTAACCGACGGCGCAACGCAGAACACCTGCGGCAAGCCGCGCAGAATTTGCGGCCAGAGAAGCTGGCTACCCCCCCAATCGCTGGTGATGAAGGAGAAGCTCCACATGGAGAACGCGAACAATGCAAGACCGGCGGTCATGATCCAGCGCAGGTCGAACCGCTTCGCAAGCAGAATATAAACGGGCACGCCGGCAATGGAGGCCGCACCCGTGGAGAAGATGGCCACGCCCGTCTGCCAGGCCGAATAACCGCGCACATAGCCCAGGAAGAGCGGTGTGAGGTAGATGGTGGCAAACATGCCGATGCCGGTGATGAAAGAGAGAATGCACCCGAGCGTGAAATTGCGGTTGGCGAGAGCACGGAAATCCACGACCGGGTTTTTCACCGTCAAGCTGCGGATAACGAAGGCGGCAAGTGAAATGCCGGAAATCCAGGCGCAGCTTCTTATTGTATCGTCGCTGAACCAGTTCCATCGCGTGCCATCTTCCAACACATATTCCAGCGTGCCAAGACCAAGAGCCATGAGCATGATGCCGATATAATCAGCATCTTTCAGCAGGGTTGGCTCTGGTTCGTCGATCTTCACCATCAAGGCGACAAGGAGTGCGATCAGCGCGCCAGGAACGAGGTTGATATAGAATAGCCAGTGCCAGTTC
>JAKBCH010000141.1 GCA_021808055.1 Pseudomonadota bacterium
TAAACCGCGCCGCCATTTTCCGCACGCCCATCCAGCGCACCGGCTCGGCGGTGCCAGCGACTGTGAGAACATGATCGCCAGCTTGCAACGTTTCGACCAGGCGCAAACCATCTGGCGTCGCAATCAACGTGCCTTCCAGGAAGCACATCGGATTGTTGTTGACGCTGTCGTATGGCGTGATGGTTTTAGCGCCGGTGCCGGTGAGCGGGCTCGCCGTAATGGTAGAGCTGGCATAAGATACATACCCCATCTCGAATGCGCCGGAGGTGGAGGACGCAATAACGGAGTTGTAGCCGCCGGCGATATTGACGGAGACATAGTAAGTATCTTCCGAGGTCACCGGGGTTGAGGAAACCTGCGTGCTGCCGACAGTCGTAACCAGATTGGTGCTGCCACCTTTGGTGACGACCTGAACGGTCGCCACGAGGGTGCCGTTATTGTAAAACTGAAGCTCGTTCGTCGCGTTCATCGAGCCCCATAGCGCGCCAAAATATTGCTCAGTCTGGTTGAAGGCAAAATTGATGTTTGAGCCAGCCTGAGCGGCAACATAATCGTTCGTGATCGAGTTTGCGGCGGCATTTGGCTGGCTGCCGAAATAAACCTGATCGCCGGTTACATATCCTGTTGCGTTGAGGTAATTCCCGAAGGTGATCACGTTCAGCCCCTGATACTGGGGAATATAGCTCGTGCTACTCGTGGTATAGGTCGTCGTGGTGACAGACATCCGGGACTCCAGGTGAACAAATAATTAACGAAGGTTAATTTCACCCTTTGCAGAGTCCGACCAGACATGAAACAACTCTACACGATAAATTTATCTCTCAACGGTCAGGTGTTGCTCAGGCATTTGCTTACCGCTTCCGCCACCTTTATCCCGTCCACCCCGGCGGAGAGAATGCCGCCTGCATAGCCCGCTCCTTCGCCCGCGGGGTAAAGCCCGCGCACGTTGAGGGAGCAAAAATCCTTGCCCCTGGTGATGCGCACCGGCGATGAGGTGCGGGTTTCAACGCCGGTCAGCACCGCATCCGGCCGGTCGAAGCCTTTGATCTGGCGCCCGAAAGCGGGCAACGCCTCACGCATGGCGGCGATGGCGTAATCAGGCAGCGTGAAGGCGAGATCGGTGAGGTGCACGCCGGGTTTATAGCTGGGCTGGACCTCGCCAAACGCCGTAGAGGCGCGACCCGCTATGAAATCCCCCACCAATTGGCCCGGCGCTTTATAGCCGCCGCCGCCCGCCACGAAGGCCGCGCTTTCCCATTGGCGCTGAAATTCCACGCCTGCCAGCACATCACCAGGGTAATCAGCGGGCGTGATCCCCACCACGATACCGGCATTGGCATTACGCTCGGCCCGTGAATATTGGCTCATGCCGTTGGTGACGACCCGGCCCGGCTCAGACGTCGCGGCGACCACGGTGCCGCCGGGGCACATGCAAAAGCTGTAAACCGAGCGGCCATTTTTAGCGTGATGCACCAGCTTATAGTCGGCTGCCCCCAGGATCGGGTGTCCGGCGAAGGGGCCGAAGCGGTGGCGGTCGATCATGCCTTGCGGATGTTCGATGCGAAAGCCGATGGAAAAGGGCTTGGCCTCCATGAACACGCCGCGTTCATGCAGCCGGGCGAAGGTGTCTCGTGCCGAGTGGCCGATGGCGAGGATGACGTGTTCGGTTTCGATCCGCTCACCGCTTTCCAGAATAACCGCGCGCATCTGTCCGTTATCAATCTCGAAATCATCCACCTTGGCGCCGAAACGGTATTCCCCGCCTAAGGCTTCCACCTTGGCACGGATGGCTTCGACCATGGTAACCAGCCGGAAGGTGCCGATATGCGGTTTGGCGATGTAGAGAATTTCCTCTGGCGCGCCAGCCTCGACAAATTCCTCCATCACCTTGCGGCCAAGATGGCGAGGGTCTTTGATCTGGGAGTAGAGCTTGCCGTCTGAGAAGGTGCCTGCCCCGCCTTCACCAAATTGCACGTTGGAGGCGGGGTCCAGCTCGCCGCGCCGCCATAGGGCCCAGGTGTCCTTCGTGCGTTCGCGCACCAGCTTGCCGCGTTCCAGCACCAGCGGGCAAAACCCGGCCTCGGCCAGAATGAGTGCCGCTAGAATGCCGCAGGGGCCGGTGCCGATGATGACCGGGCGTTTGGCTGGGGGACGCTTGGCTTTGGCGGCGAATTGATAGGACATGACCGGGGTCGGCTCGCCTTTGGGCGTCTCAACCGCCAGCTCCGCATCGACGGTATAAACCAGCATGATCTGCGATTTTTTCCGTGCATCCCAGGCGCGGCGATGGATGTGCCAGGAGAGAATGGCGCGCTCTGGCACGCCGAACCCGGCAACGATGGCGGCAAGCAGCTCTGCCTCTGAATGCTCGATGGGCAAACGAAGCTCGGTTAGGCGGCGCATTGGAACAGACTGAGAAGACATATTAGAAAGGCTGTAAACCGGAGACGACGCGCCGCCAATGACCCTGCCGTTATGACACTCGTGATTGATCTGCGTTGCCTGCAGGACCGGCAATATTACGAGCGGGGGATAGGCAACCATACGCGCAGCCTGCTGCGCCACGCGCCGCCGGGCTGGGTGGGAGTATTTGACCCCGCATTGCCGGATTTGCCCCAGGAGGTAACGTGGCTGGCTGCCGGGCTTTCCCCCCATGCTTATGTGCCAGGCGCCAGGGTGTTTCTGAACCCCTCGCCGTTCTCGCCTGACCAGAATTTCTGCGCCAGGCTGCTAACGGATGCGCGGGTGATGAAAGCCGCCTGCGTTTACGATTTTATTCCGTTTGATGAACCGGCGCGGTATTTGCGCGAGCACGTGGCGCGGCTGGAATATTATTCTGCCCTGGTCTGGCTGCGGCGGTATGATCTGTTTTTCCCGATTTCAGTGCCGACGGACATGCGGCTGCGCGAGCTGTTCGGGGCGGTGGAGAGCGTGGTGACTGGGGTGGCGCTGCCGCCGTTTTTGAATGCTCTGCCGCAAGCCCAGCCACGCCATATTCTGATGGTGGGCGGGGATGATGCGCGAAAGAACCCCGAGGTGCTGCTGCGCGCCCATGCCGGCAGCGCCGTGTTGCGAGAGGTGCCGCTTGTTATCACCGGCGCATACGGGGCGGAAGCGGCGGCGCGGATGCGGCGCATCTCGGACGCAGAACTGCCAGGGCGCGTAAACAATGCGAAAATGGCGGCACTTTATGCAAGTGCATTGGTGGTGGTGACGCCCTCGAAGGCGGAGGGGTTTTCCATGCCGGTGGTGGAGGCGTGCAAGGCGGGCGTGCCGTCTCTGGCGTCGGATATTCCGCCGCACCGGGCATTGTTGCCGGCGCGATTTTTGTTCGGCGTTGATGATGATGCGGGGCTGGCGCGGTTGCTGGAAGATGCGTTGGCAAAGCGCGACGAGATGGTGGCGGCGCAGGCTGGCTTGGCCACGCCGTTTTCG
>JAKBCH010000142.1 GCA_021808055.1 Pseudomonadota bacterium
GAAACCTGGGTCACGCCGCTCGACGGCTGGATTGCCGATTCGCTCGGGCCGAAATGGGGCCCGCGGGTGGTGATGGGCGCTGGCGGCCTGATGGTTGCGGGCGGCTGGGGCATCAACTCCGTGGCAAGCTCTTTGACGGCGCTTTACATCGGCGGCGCGCTTACCGGCTTTGGCGCCGGTGCGGTGTATGCCACCGCTGTTGGCAACGCCACCAAGTGGTTTGCTGACCGCCGCGGCCTGGCCACTGGCCTCACGGCTGCTGGCTTCGGCGCGGGCGCCGCGCTGACCGTTATCCCCATCCGCATGGTTCTGCATAGCTCCGGCGTGGGCTCGGCGTTCCTTACCTTCGGGCTGATCCAGGGCGGCGTCATCCTCATCGTCTCGCAGTTCATCCGCGCGCCGTTCCAGGGTGAGCTTCCTCCGCCGCCCAAGAAGAATGCAAACCACGCGTCAGCCCGCAGCTACACCTCGGGCGAAATGCTGCGCACCCCGGTGTTCTGGGTTCTCTATCTGCTGTTCCTGCTGATGGCCGCTGGCGGCCTGATCGCTGCGGGCAACATGGGCAGCATCGCCAAGGCCTATGGCGTGGCAGACGTGCCGACCCTCTTCGGTGGTGGCGCGCTGGCTGTTGGCCTGATCTTCGCCAACATCATGAACGGTGTTGCCCGGCCGCTGTTTGGCTCAATTGGCGATAAAATTGGCCATACCAACACCATGGCTCTGTCCTTTGGTCTGGGTGCCATCGCCTACTTCATGATGACAGTGCTCGGCTCGAACCCCTGGGGCTTCGTGGTCAGCATCGGTCTGATCTTCGTCTGCTGGGGCCAGATCTTCAGCCTCTTCCCGGCTTTCTGCACCGACCTCTTCGGGCCGAAATACGCAACGACGAACCTGTCCTTCCTGTATACCTCAAAGGGTGCAGCTGGCTTCCTGGTTCCCATCGCTGCTTACATCGTGGCGCAGACCCACAACTGGACCAACATCCTGCTGCTGACGACCGGCATCAACGTGATCGCAGTGATCCTGGTGTGGCTGGTGCTGAAGCCGGCGGAAGCGCACTACCATGCGGTTCAGGACAAAATGACGGGCGTAGCGGCAGAATAAGCCAAACCGCTATTCAACACCGGGGCGGCGCTGCAAGGCGCCGCCCTTTTTTATGGCACGTATTGGCTTCTTACCCCGCTACAAAACTGCACCAATCTGGTGCGCGCGTGCTCGGGCCGCGCTATGCAACACCCTTCACGGCCATTGCAATCTTCAGCGCCGCATCGGCCAGATTTCTGGCGGCTATAATCGGCAAGCCAGATTTGAGCAGAATATCCTTGCCCAATTGAACATTCGTTCCCTCCAGCCGGACCACCAGCGGCACCTGCAGTGAAACCTCCCGCGCGGCCGCCACAACGCCCTCCGCGATCACATCGCAGCGCATAATGCCCCCGAAGATGTTCACAAGAACGCCCTTCACTCTGGGCTCAGAGAGAATGATTTTGAATGCGGCGGCCACGCGTTCTTGCGTCGCGCCCCCGCCAACATCAAGAAAATTTGCGGGCTCAACGCCATAAAGCTTGATAATGTCCATGGTCGCCATTGCCAGGCCGGCACCATTCACCATGCAGCCAATCGAACCATCCAGCGGCACATAATGCAGCCCGTGCTTTTCCGCCTCAATTTCACGCGGATCCTCTTCGGTCTCGTCCCGCAGCGCCAAAAGCTCCGGATGGCGATAGAGCGCGCTATCGTCGAAACCTATCTTCGCGTCCAATGCCACGAGCTCGCCTGAGCCCGTCATCACCAGCGGATTAATTTCTATAACGGAACAGTCAAGCGCCAGAAACATCTCGCATAAGGGGCTGACGAACGCTGCGAGGTTTTTCTGCTGCGCGGCCTCCAGCCCGAGCCAAAAACTCAGCTTACGGATATGAAAATTCGAAAGTCCTGTCACGGGATCAATCTCAACACGCAAAATCTTGCCGGGCTGCTTTTCCGCCATCACCTCGATCCCGGTTCCGCCTTCGGTCGAGGCCATGATCACTATCCGCGACGACCGGCGATCAACCAGAATCGAGAGGTAAAACGCGCGTTTAATCTCGCATCCAGCTTCAACATAAACCCGCCTCACAACCTGCCCGGCTGGTCCTGTTTGTGCTGTTATCAAGGTATTCCCAAGCATCGCCGCAGCCGCGGCCGAAACTTCATCCAGCGAATGAGCGAGTCTGACCCCAGACTTGCCATGCGGATCATTCAGGAAATACCCTTTTGCCCGCCCGCCCGCGTGTATTTGCGCTTTAACAATATAAATATGGCCAGGAACACGCTCCGCCGCGCTCCTGGCCTCCTCGCTACTCCATGCAGCATATCCATCCAGTACGGGGATACCGCTGGATCTCAGCAATTCCTTTGCTTGATACTCATGGATGTTCACAATGTGCTTCTCGATTCGAGAATGGTTTTACATGTTCATCAGAGTCCCGAAACGGCTGGCCGGGCCTGGCAGCCCAGTCAGCCGTTGCAGATGCAAGTATAGCCTGGCGGTTATCCCGCATCCTGAAGCGAAACCTCGCCCAACGCCCCTGATGCGAATGCGGCCATTATCTCTCTTTCGCTAAACCCGAGGACATTCTTCAGAATGTCCTCGTTGTGCTCGCCCAACAACGGAGAGCGCACCACATCTGTCGGGCTGTCGGACAGTTTGATCGGGTTGCCAACGGTCAGATACGACCCACGGCCAGGATGATCCACCTCGACAAGCGTTCCGGTTTCCCGCAAGGACTGATCAGCGGCGATTTCTTCCATCGACAAGATGGGCCCGCAAGGGATGTCATATTCATTCAGAATCTTCATCGCCTCAAACTTCGTATATTGCACCATCCAGTTTTCGATGGTCGCAAAAATATCCTTCAGCCGGGGCAACCGGGCTTCCGGCGTGGCGTAATCCGGATCCGTGATCCACTCCGGCTTTCCAATCACGTTGCAGATTGATTTCCACACAGGCGCCTGAGCCACAAAATACATATAGGCGTTGGGGTCAGTCTCCCAGCCCTTGCACTTCAATATGGAGCCCGGCTGCCCGCCACCCGAGGCATTGCCGGCGCGCGGCACCGAACTGCCAAATTCGCCAAAGGGATATTGCGGGTATTCCTTAAGCGGCCCATGCGCCAGGCGCTGCTGGTCGCGCAGCTTCACACGGCAGAGATTCAACACGCCGTCCTGCATCGAAGTCCGCACCACCTGGCCCCGCCCGGTATGGGTGCGTTGATAGAGCGCCGTCACAATCCCCAGTGCCAGATGCAATCCGCTGCCAGAATCGCCAATTTGCGCGCCGGTCACCAGCGGCGGGCCGTCGTCAAACCCCGTGGTGGAAGCCGCACCGCCCGCGCATTGCGCGATATTTTCATAAACCTTGCAGTCCTC
>JAKBCH010000143.1 GCA_021808055.1 Pseudomonadota bacterium
CTGTGGTACAGCAGCAGCAGCACAAACAGCGCCTCAGGCGCCATCACGTACTTAATCATAAAGGCGCAGCCCAGGGCCAGCCCGGCCAGCCAGGCGGGTGCCTCGGCCAGCACGGCCAGCACCGCCAGCGCCGTGCCAGCCGCCATAAACAGCTCGGCATTGGCCGAAAGCCCGTCGTTAGAGAGCGAGCCGATAACCACCAGCCAGCCCGTTACCCAGGCGGCGGCACGGGTACGGGTGAGAATTTCCGTAATGCGGAAACAAGTAGAAGCCAGCAGCCCCACGCATAAGGCCGTGGCCACCCGCATGGCCGCCACACCGGGAATAATGCTCTGGAACACCGCGAATATGGCGTAGATGCCAATCGGCTTATTGTCCCAGATGGTGGTGTAGGGCAAATGCCCGGCCCGCCAGGCCTGGGCCATGAGGAAGTACAGGCTCTCATCCCAGTCCAGCACCGAGCGGTGCAGGGTGGGCAGGCGCAGCAGCAATGTGGCAGCCAGAAAAAGCAGCGGGGGCAAGATGCGTTTCACACCCCGCATGCTTGCCAGCGTGCCGCTTGCGGGGCAAGACAGCGCGGAGTGGAGGGCAGCATGAAGCGGTTTGGATTGGCATTTCTGGCTTTACTGGCGCTGACGGGCACGGCCTGCGCGCAAACGGTGAATGACAACCCAACCGTGCCGCAGCCCATTTTGCCCATGCAACCGCTCAGCATCACGTCGGATAACGGCACGGTGTATCATTTCACGGTGGAGCTTGCCACAACCCCGCAGCAACAGGCCACCGGGCTTATGTGGCGCAAATCCCTGGCCGCCGATGCGGGCATGCTCTTCCCGCAGGTTCCGCCCGCTCCGGCGGAGTTCTGGATGAAAAATACCATCATCCCGCTGGACATCGTGTTTATCGGCACGGACGGCAAAATTATCGCCATTGCTGAAAATGCGGTGCCCTACAGCCTGCGCCCCCTGCCATCTGGCGGCACGGTAGAGGCCACGCTGGAGCTGCAAGGTGGCATTACGGCCAAAGATGGCATCAGTGTTGGCGACAAGGTGGTTGCCAAGGGGCTGAGTGACGGCTAAGCCGCAAAGCACATTGAGCGGGGCGTGGCGCAGCCTGGTAGCGCGCTTGTTTTGGGTACAAGAGGCCCCCGGTTCGAATCCGGGCGCCCCGACCAGTAGGAGAAAATTATGCGGGCACGAATCTACCAAACCCCAAAATCCGCCATGCAGTCCGGCCTGGCACGCACGCATAAATGGACCCTGGAATTCGAGCCCGAGCGCCAGAAGCTGCGCGACCCGCTTATGGGCTGGACCGGCTCCGACGATATGCGCCAGGAACTGCGCCTGACCTTCGACTGCAAGGCGGCGGCGGTGGCTTATGCCGAGGCGCAGAACATACCCTATGATTTAGAGATTCCCCCGGCGCGGGTAAAGAAACCCAAACTCTACGCCGATAATTTCCGCGCCGACCGCAAGGAAAACTGGACCCACTAACCCGCCTTGGCTAACAGGGCAGGGCATGGCTTTAAGCGCCCTTAGCTCAGCTGGATAGAGCACGAGACTTCTAATCTTGAGGCCGGTGGTTCGACTCCACCAGGGCGCGCCAATAAATCAATGGGTTATTTGGGGCGGTCGCGGCTTGCCATGCTTAGCGCGATGATTTGAGATGCGCTCGCTTTGCGCGCGATTCGAATCATCCGGATCTGGTGCGTCATCCTGTGTTCTTATACCAACGGTCATTGAGCATGACCGTTGATATAAGGCTTATGCTTCGCGCGTGGCCGCCCCGCCAGCCCCACGCGCGATACCAACGGGCATAAAGGATGAGTCATCCTTTATGCCCGTTGGTATTACAATAATTTTGCGTCCCTGGCTAAGTTTAGCTACGGTTCATGGCCGGTACCGGGAAGCCGTTGGAGTGCATGAGGATGGTGAGAGGTGCGATTCGGCCGGAAGATCTGCTTACGGTGGAAGCGCAAGCGGAAACCGCGGCGACCCGGGTGCACTTTGCCCGTTTTCATCTGGCTGAGCCGCTGGATGACCTCTTGCGGATTGGCGATGGCTACAGGCTTGATCTGGGGCTTACACCCAGGCCGCAAGGTGCGCGTGCCCGTTATTGTGACCGCTGGGGCAAGAATCGCTTTGAACCCATTGGGCCGCTTTTTCTCATCCGCAAAGGAGAGCGCCTTCATGCCCGGAATGAGTCTGGCACGGGGCGTACCCTGGTTTGCCATTTCCGGCCTAAATTTGTGGAGGAGTGGTTTGAAGATGGCTTGAAATGGCCTGAACCTTGTTTGGAGGCCAGCCTCGATCTGAACGCTTCTCCGGTAAAACGCTTGCTCATGCGCATGGGGGAGGAAGTATTGCACCCAGGCTTTGCGCATGGCGTTATGCTGGATGCGATTGCTGTGCAGCTTGCAATTGAAATGCGGCGGTTTTTTGAGCGGATTGGCGTTGAGAAGAGCGATTCTGGTCTCGCGCCATGGCGGTTACGGCTTATAGACGACCGTATATCGGATTTTTCTCAAACGCCGGACCTGAGTGAGCTTGCAAAGCTGTGCGGCTTATCGGTTCGCCACCTTACCCGCGGGTTTCGCGCCAGCCGGGGCTGCTCGATTGCCGAATATATCGCAGCGCGCCGCATCGAGCATGCCAAGCATTTGGTCGTGGAGGGACACCTTATAAAATCGATAGCCCATTGCCTGGGTTTTGCATCGCCAGCCAATTTTAGCTGCGCCTTCCGCGGCGCCACAGGCCTCACCCCGCGGCAATTTCGCGAGCGTATGCACGCTGCATATTAGCGTTTCCGATTGATCGGAAAATGCTATAGGCAGCGCTCCCCAAACGGAAATAAGGCGGGCAATGTCAGCTTGGCCCGCTTGCTTGCTCAAACAGGAAGCGGCCTCTGACATCTCATAATGTCAGAGGCCGCGCCCAGCGTTGTGGATGTAGCCTTTTTGAAGCTACAGAAAACGTAAAACCTTAAGCGGCATCATCCGAGCGCCGCTCAGCCTTCTTGCGGTCGTGCGGGTTCAGGTAGCGCTTGCGGATGCGCACGGCGGACGGGGTAACCTCCACCAGCTCGTCATCCTCGATATACGCAATGGCCTGTTCCAGCGACATCCTGCGTGGCGGGGTGAGGAGCAGGGCCTCGTCCTTGCCGGCGGCGCGGATGTTGGTGAGCTTCTTTTCCTTGATCGGGTTCACGTCGAGATCGTTCTCGCGCGAATGCTCGCCCAGGATCATGCCGACATATACTTTTTCACCAGGGTTAACGAACAGCACGCCGCGGTCCTGCAACGAGAACAGCGAGTATTGCACGGCCTCGCCATCCTCGGACGAAATAAGCGCACCATTGCGGCGGCCTTCAATCTTGCCTTTCCACGGGCCGTAACC
>JAKBCH010000037.1 GCA_021808055.1 Pseudomonadota bacterium
TATGACCGGGATGCCGACGTTAACCTCATCAAGAGCAAGAAGGTCGCCATTATCGGTTATGGCAGCCAGGGCCATGCGCACGCGCTGAACCTGAAGGATTCCGGTGTGAAAGAGCTGGCCGTTGGCCTGCGCCCCGGTTCCACCGCCGCCGCCAAGGCAGAAGGTGCGGGGCTGAAGGTGATGACGCCTGCTGAGGCCGCGAAATGGGCCGATGTGGTGATGGTGCTGACCCCGGATGAGGGCCAGGCTGATTTGTATTATAAGGACCTTGCCGAGAACCTGCGCGAGGGTGCGGCTTTGGCCTTCGCCCATGGCCTGAACGTGCATTTCAACCTGATCGAGCCGCGCAAGGATATCGACGTGTTCATGGTGGCCCCGAAGGGCCCTGGCCACACCGTGCGCGGCGAGTATCTGAAGGGTGGCGGCGTGCCGACCCTGGTGGCCGTGGCGCAGAACGCCACGGGCAATGCGTTTGAGATCGCGCTCTCCTATGCCTCGGCCAATGGCGGCGGCAAGGCCGGTATCATCGAGACCACCTTCAAGGAAGAATGCGAGACCGATTTGTTCGGCGAGCAGGCCGTGCTGTGCGGTGGCCTGGTGGAGCTGATCAAAGCTGGGTTCGAGACGCTGGTTGAGGGCGGTTACGCGCCGGAGATGGCGTATTTTGAGTGCCTGCACGAGGTGAAGCTGATCGTGGACCTGATTTATGAAGGCGGTATCGCCAACATGAACTATTCCATCTCCAACACCGCCGAATATGGCGAGTATGTCACCGGCCCGCGCATCATCACGCCTGAGACCAAGGCTGAGATGAAGAAGGTGCTGACGGATATTCAGACCGGGCGCTTCACCCGCGACTGGATGCTGGAAAACCGCGTGCATCAGGCGAGCTTCAAGGCTGTGCGCGCCCGCAACGCTGCCCACCCGATTGAGGAAGTTGGTGCCAAGCTGCGCGGCATGATGCCCTGGATTTCCAAGGGCGCGCTGGTGGATAAGGAGAAGAACTAAGCGGGAGGGGTAGCCTCAGCCAGGCAGCTTTAACCCGGCCCAGATGGGCGAGAGAGACGGGTTGAATGCGGTGCCTGCGCTGGGTGGCAGGCGCGACTGGCGGAAGAAATAATCCTCGACGCGTCGTCAAGGCTGGCCCGCGAGTAGGCGGTTGAGGCCTGGTTTGTGCTGGCATAGGCGGTGCCGGTGGTGCCGCCGGGTTGAGAATGTGGACGCGGCTGGGCTGTGCCGGGTGCACATGAGGCCATGTGGCCATCGCCGTTTGGTAATATAGATGCATTGGTGCCGCTTGCGGCATCAGTGGGCACAAATTGCTTCAGGATTCCGCCTGCGCGACTTTGGGCGCGCGGCCCGAAGCTGGTTACCGCCCTGCTTTGCGCCATTGGTACAAAAGGATGGCCGGAAACATTGTTGCCGGGGCGTGGCAGAAGCATGGCGTAGCGTTCAGCCCCAAGGTTTGCAGGCACTTTTGCGGCTTGGGCGTGCGCGGCGGCGATGACCGCGCGGTAGCCGGTTGCTGCCTCGCGCTGACGCATTTGTGCCGCCGCCGCTAAAGCGACCGGCATGGCGTGCGTTGCCGTGGCGTGAGAGGCTCTGGCCAAGCTGAAGGACGCAGCGCCGCGCCGGGCGGGCGCGAATGGCGCCGGTTTCGCGTGTTGCCGCGGTGCCGGGGCGAATGACGGCATCGCG
Source organism: Pseudomonadota bacterium (assembly GCA_021808055.1). Next base: position 1,699 of record JAKBCH010000037.1, read on the forward strand.
GCGGTGAGTTTCAGGAGCATGTGGTGCAGCCGCAGATGTGCGTGCATGTGTGCCATGGCCGCGTGCGCGCGGGCTTGTCTGGCATGATGCCGTGCTCTTTCGGCGGGGGTGCTGGGCAGGTGCTGTACTTCAGGCGTTGTGCCAGGCTGGACGCCACCGTGACCGTTCGGGTTTGCGCCTGGGGCATATTCACGGCTGGCGAAAAGCCCTTTGATTTACTTGGAAACGTAAAATCATAGCCTGCGAATTGCTTCATATATTGTGAAGTGAAAACGCCATTTTTATCGTGGCGATCGATTGTACCGTCTGATGCTAGAAATTTTTTTACAGAATCTTGTCCGGTCAAATGCGCGCCGACGAGCATGCCAGATTCCGTGATGAGGATTCCACCGACAGTCTTGCCAATATAAGACCGATAGTTGTGTAGGTACTCGAAATTCTTTTCCGTATAGTTCTGAAATGCGACGTCTTGCGCGGATGGTGTTGAACGAAAAGTCGCATCCGAAGGTACGCCCAAGCTTTTGGCAAGGGCAGTCCAATTTCCGTGAGCATCCTGAAACCCAGCGTCCTTTAACGCAGGTTCTTGCATTTGGTAGGCGCCCATATACCCTTGGCTATTTTTTGATGTATTATTATTGGTAGATTCTCTTTGCCGTATTGCCGCAGCGAAGGCGGCAAAGGCCGAACTGGAAAAAACGGAGCCGCTCATTGTTTGGCCCCTGGAGAGGCTACGCTCCAAGCTTTGCCGTTCCAGGTCCATTCATTTGATATAGCTCCATAAGTGCAGAATAAGAGTCCGTTGACCCCTTTTGTTGCGCGTTTTGAAAATATAAAATCACTGGTGGCGACAGAATCGATAATCGAGGCGCGCTGACCGGTCTGAAGAATAACATCGAAGCCATCGGGGTCATAAGAGGGTTGTGGTTCCGGGTCTCTTTCGAGAACCACGAATGAAACCGTGTGGTTTGGATTTTTGTGACTGATCCATCGGATAATGACATCTCCATAAAGATCTGGCGATACCAGTTTCTGTATTTCTGGCGGCAATGGCGGGTTTTTCCAAGCTTCACTCGTCAAAGCATCAGAATCCTGGCTTAACTTCTGCTGACAATCGTTGAATGCAGCGTCGTTTGTATCGGCATGGGCCGGTATAATTGCATAGAGCGGAGGCAGCGTCGCGAACACGCAAAACAGGGTCTTTTTCAAAGGCGGGCTCCTGAAGACCGGAAAATAAAGCTATGGCAAAGAGTTATATATATTAACGTATTGGTAAAGTAACGGTGGATTTTGCCTTGCCAGCCCCGGGGCATCATCCTCACGCATGAGATAAGCCTCGGAGAGCGGCCCGACTGCATGGCACTCTGGCGTCGTACGGGTGTTTGGTGATAGTCCAGAGCCTTTCCGGGGAGGTTTATGTTGAAGGCATTTATAGCGCGCGGCTATCCCGCCAGCCCCGCGTGCATCTGATAAAGCTGGCGGTAGGGGCGAAGGATGTTTCGCACCTCGCCGCCTGGCAGAAACAAAGGGCGGCGGAGATGCCGCCCTTGCGGCATTTAACCCGCCATGCGCCGAAACGCCGCGAGGAGCTTCTGGCTGGTGGTTCGCTCTATTGGGTGGTGAACGGGGTTATTCTGGTGCGTCAGCGTTTGCTGGACATAAGGCCGGACAAAGAACCGGACGGCAGCGCCTGTTCGGCTTTGGTGCTGGACCCCGAACTGGTGCGGGTGGAGGGCAGGGCGATGCGGGCTTTTCAGGGCTGGCGCTATCTGGACCCGAAAGACGCCCCGGCGGATTTGGCCGCGATGGGCGAAGGGGCTGAGGACATGCCGGATGCGATGCGCCGGGCGTTGGCGGCGCTGGCGCTGCTTTAGGGTTGGCGTAGTTTGGGGATTTTGCGTCCCGCCCCGCTCATGCTAGGTGCGCCCCAACATAGGAGATTTGTGTCATGGCGGTGAACGCCTTCATCTTCCCCGGACAGGGCAGCCAGGCTGTTGGCATGGGGCGCGACCTTGCGGCCTCGTTCGCGGCAGCGCGGCAGGTATTCGAGGAAGTGGACGAGGTTTTGAAGCAGAAGCTCTCGAAGCTGATGTTCGAAGGCCCGGCTGACGAGCTGACCCTGACCGAGAATGCCCAGCCGGCGCTGATGGCGGTTTCGCTGGCCGTGCTGCGCGTGTTGCAGGTTGAGGGCGGACTGAACCTGAAAGAGAAAATTACGCTGGCGGCTGGGCATAGCCTGGGCGAATACAGCGCGCTGGCGGCGGTGGAGGCGTTTTCAATCGCCGATACCGCCCGGCTTTTGAAGCTGCGCGGCCAGGCCATGCAGAAGGCGGTTGGCGCTGGCATGGGCGCCATGGCCGCCTTGCTGGGTGTGGAGCTGGAAATGGCGCGGGAGATTTGCGCCGAGGCTGAAAATGGCCCGAACGGGCGCGAGACCATTTCCTGCGCCAATGATAATGGCGGTGGGCAGGTGGTGATATCCGGCCATAAGGCGGCGGTGGAGCGCGCGATTGAGATTGCCAAGAGCAAGGGCATTAAGCGCGCCATGCTGCTGCCGGTTTCCGCCCCCTTCCATTGCGCGCTGATGGCCCCGGCGGCGGATGCGATGGCCGAAGCCTTCGCCGTTACGCCTCCGCATATGCCGATCATTCCCATCATCGCCAACGTGACCGCTGCCAAGGTGACCGACCCGGCGGAAATCCGCGACCTGCTCGTGCAACAAGTGACCGCCACCGTGCGCTGGCGCGAAAGCATGGAGGAGATGACGCGGCTGGGGGTTACGAATTTCTACGAGCTTGGTTCCGGCAAGGTACTCTCCGGCCTGGTGAAGCGCATTGCGCCGGATGCCACGGCCACGCCTGTCGGCAGCCCGGCTGATATCGAAGCTGTGTTGAAGGTTCTGTAAATGTTCGATCTGACTGGTAAAACCGCGCTTATCACGGGTGCATCCGGTGGCATTGGCGCGGACATTGCCCGCGCGCTGCACGCCCAGGGGGCGGTTGTGGGGCTTTCCGGCACAAGGCGCGAGGCGCTGGAGGCTTTGGCCGCCGAACTGGCCGAGCGCGCGCATGTGCTGCCGGCGGATCTTTCCCAGGCGGATGAAGCGGCGAGGTTGATCGCCGATGCGGAAGCCGCCATGGGCAAGGTGGATATTCTGGTGAATAATGCTGGGCTGACCAAAGATGGTTTGGCCATGCGCATGAGTGACGCGGACTGGGAAAAGGTGATCAATGTCGATCTCGCGGCACCCTTCCGCCTTACCCGCGCGGCGTTGAAGTTCATGCTCCGCCGCAAGGCTGGGCGGATTATCAATATCGGCTCTATCGTCGGCACCACCGGCAACCCCGGCCAGGCGAATTATTGCGCGGCCAAGGCCGGGTTGATCGGGCTGACGAAATCTCTGGCGCAGGAAGTGGCCTCGCGCGGGATAACAGTGAATGTGGTCGCACCCGGCTTTATTGAGACGCCGATGACTGATGTGCTGAGCGAGGCGCAACGGGCGGATCTTTCAGGCAAAATCCCGCTTGGCCGCCTGGGCGCGCCCAAGGATATCGCCGCCGCGGTGGTTTATCTGGCCTCGGAAGAGGCGGGCTGGGTGACCGGCACCACCTTGCATGTTAATGGCGGCATGGCGATGGCCTGATCCCCGGCTTGGCGGCGCGGGAAAAACCATGCTAATCGCCGCGACGTGTGACGTATTAACAATTATCACCCGGTTCTGACCTGCAAGGCGGGGCCGGGATGTAGCCAAACCAGCAGGAAAGTGACATTCGATGAGCGAAATCGCCGACAAGGTTAAGAAGATTGTTGTCGAGCATCTTGGCGTGGACGAAGCCAAGGTGATCCCGGAGGCCTCCTTCATCGACGATCTGGGCGCTGACTCGCTGGACACCGTTGAACTGGTGATGGCTTTCGAGGAAGCTTTCGGCGTGGAGATCCCTGAGGATGCAGCCGAAAAGATCACCACGGTGAAAGACGCGATTGATTATATCGAGAAGCAGAAGGCCGAATAAAGCCCGCTTCGTTCAGCGTCTGATTGCTTCCAGGCGATCCGCGTTGCGGATGGCCGGAAGCGTGAATCGGCCGCTTGGTTAGACTGAGAGCCGTCCGAGGAGTCCATATGCGCCGTGTTGTTGTCACAGGTATGGGAATTGCCTGCCCGCTTGGGGTGGGGGTTGAGCATGTCTGGAAGAGGCTGATCAACGGAGAATCCGGGATCACGGCCATTCAATCCTTCGACACCACGGAGCTGTCCGCGAAGATCGCCGGCCAAGTTCCGGCGGGTGCAGCTGCGGAAGGCAAGCTGGACCTGGCGGAGTGGATCGCGGTTAAAGAGCTGAAGAAAATGGACCGCTTTATCCATCTCGGCATGGTGGCGGCGGCCCAGGCGATGGCCGATTCCGGCTATGTGCCTGAAACGGAAGAAGAGAAATGCGCCGCGGGGGTGATGATCGGCTCCGGGATTGGCGGCTTGCAGACCATCTACGAGACCTCGGTGATGGTACATGAAGGCCGGGCCAAGCGCGTTTCACCGTTCTTTATTCCAGCGGCGCTCATCAACCTGATCTCCGGCCAGGTTTCGATTAAATATGGGCTGAAGGGCCCCAACCATTCCGCTGTGACGGCTTGCGCCACGGGTGTGCACGCCATTGGCGATGCAGCACGGCTGATTGCCTATGGCGATGCGGATGTGATGGTGGCGGGCGGTGCTGAAGCGGCGGTGAACCCGCTTGGCATTGCCGGGTTCTGTGCGGCGCGCGCACTTTCCACCGCGTTTAACGACCGCCCAACCGAAGGCTCCCGCCCCTGGGACAAAGACCGCGACGGCTTTGTGATGGGTGAGGGCGCCGGCGTGGTGGTGCTGGAAGAGTATGAACACGCCAAGAAGCGCGGCGCGAAAATTTACGCCGAACTGGGCGGCTATGGCCTTTCCGGGGATGCCCACCACATTACTGCCCCGGCCGAGCACCATGACGGCGCTTTCCGCGCCATGAAGGCGGCCTTTAAAAATGGCGGGCTTTCGCCTGCGGATGTGGATTATATCAACGCCCACGGCACATCCACCCCGATGGGGGATGATCTGGAGCTGGAGGCGGTTGAGAACATGTTTGGTGACCACGCCAAGCGGGTTGCCATGTCGTCCACCAAATCTGCGATCGGGCATTTGCTGGGCGCGGCGGGGGCGGTGGAGACGATTTTCTCCATTCTCGCGATCCGCGACAATGTGGCCCCGCCGACGCTGAACCTGCATGAACCCAGCCGCGAATCCGTGGTCAACCGGGTGCCGCTGGTGGCGCAGGAGCGCAAGATAAACGTGGCGCTCTCCAATTCCTTCGGGTTTGGCGGCACCAACGCCTCGATCCTGTTCAAGCGGGCCATCTGATCCGTTTTGCGGGGCAGGGGGCGGATATTCCTGGTTCTGCTGGTTCTGCTGACGGTGGTGAATGCCGGGCGGATGGCGGTTCATGAAACCTATGACGGGCCGGGTGCCGGTAAGGCTGATGCCATTGTTGTAATTCCGCCCGGCGGAAGCGCCGGGGTGGCGCAAACGTTGGCGAAGGCTGGGGTGATTGAGTATCCGCTGGCTTTGCGCGCCGCGGCTTGGTTCACCCGCAAGGATGGCCCGTTGCGGGCCGGGGAATATCTGTTTCCGGCCCATGCCAGCCTGCACCAGATTTTGAACATTCTGCGCCATGGCGTGGAAGTTCAACATCAGGCGACCATTCCCGAGGGGCTGACCGGCCAGCAGATTGCGATAATTATCAACGCCCTGCCGGAGGCCACCGGCACTGTGTCACCACCCGCTGAAGGTAGCGTGCTGCCGCAGACTTATGACTATGTGTGGGGTACCAAGCGGGCCACGATTCTGGCGAGGGCGCGGGTGGCGATGCAGAGTCTGTTGGCGAAGGATTGGGCCGGGCGTGCGGATGGCTTGCCGCTGACGAGTCCGCAACAGGCGGTGATTTTGGCCTCTATCGTCCAGCAGGAAACCCCGCTGAACGGGGATATGCCGTTGATCGCCGCCGTGTATGAAAACCGGCTGCAGGCAGGGATGAAGCTGCAAGCCGACCCGACGGTGATTTTTGCCGCGAGCGGGGGCAGGCAATCTGGTGGCATGAGCATCACCAGGGCGGATCTGGCGCTGGCCTCGCCGTATAACACTTATGTTGTTGCGGGATTGCCGCCAGGGCCGATCTGCTCACCCGGTGCGGCGGCGTTGCAGGCCGTGCTGCATCCGGCGCAGACAAATGCGCTCTATTTCGTGGCGGCGGATGACGGCACCCACCGCTCCGTGTTCACGCATTCCTTCAAGGGTCAGCTGCGAAATATCCAGCGCCTGCTAAGACAACGGCAATAAGTGGTTTTAGAGCGTTTTCCGTTCACGCCGATTCACGCAAACCACTTTAACTCTGTGTTTAAGCGAGCAACTTCATCCGATCAAACCTATCCGTTTGGTCGGATGTTGCTCTAGTTTTTAGCGCCGAAGCCGAGGAAGCCCGCCTGTGGGTTGGGGGTGCCAGTGTTGCCCGGGGCCAATGTTGGGCGCGGGGCAGGGCTGGCCGCGGCGGGCACAACCGCGTGGGCCTTGTGGCTCGCGGGCTTGCCGGCCTGGGTTTTATCCAGCGTCCAGGGCGCGCCAATGGTGCCGCTTAAGCCTTGCGAGGCCAGCTCGTTACGGGTGCCGAGCAGCAGGAAGGTGATGTTGTTGCGGTTGAGCGCAATGGAAAGGTCGAGCGGGGTTTCGCCGAACTGGTCCTTGGCGGTGATATCAGCACCCCGGCTGATCGCATCCTGAGCGGAGCTGTAATCGTTCGCGTTGATGGCGGTGAAAAGTTCCTGCGTGGGGTCGCCGCTTTCGGGCTTCTGGATTTGCGGGCCGGTGGCCGGGGGGGCGATGCTGCCAATGCCCGGCAGGCCGGCGGGAGCGATATCAGGGGCGCGGGATTTCACCTGGGGTGCGGGCGCGCCGCCGACACCGCCCATGCCCATGCCAGACCCCGCTTCGCCGTTGGCAAGTTGTGCCATGGCCGGGGTTGCGGCGGCAGCAAGGGCCAGGCTTAGCGCCAAAGAGAGAGCAGGTTTCATGTTTTGGCTCTCTACCTTATGTGCGTTGGCCCGTCTATGTTCCTGGCTCTTTACGCCTTGCCCTTGCTTTTTGCCGCCGCGAGTTCGGCCTGGAGCCGCTCGACTTCCGCGCGGAGGCTTAGAATTTCCTCCTGGTAGTCTTGAACGCTATGCGGCCCGGTTTTGCCTTCAGCGCCCTCGCGGTAAAAAGGCGTGAACAGGCTCATCGCCCGTTCCATCATTTCCATATTCTTGCGGCCCATATTCTCCATGCCGGGGGGGATGAAAGGGCTGAAGGTTTTACTGACGGTTTCGCGCATGGTCTCCTGCTGGCGCAGGAAATTCGTCATCGCCTGATCGAGATATTTTGGCATCAGGCCGGGCATGTCGGTGCCGTAAACGCCGATGAGCTGGCGCAGGAAATTGATGGGCAGCAGGGCGTTGCCCTTGCCCTCTTCCTCCACGATAATCTGGGTGAGCACAGCGCGCGTGATGTCGTCGCCATTTTTGGCGTCATAGACTACGAAATCGCGGTTGTTGCGGACCATCTCCGCCAGATTGTCCAGCGTGATGTAGCTGGATGATTCCGTGTTATAGAGGCGGCGATTGGCGTATTTTTTGACAATCACGGGCTGTGGGTTGGGTTTGGCCGTTTCACTCATGAATTTTTCTTTCATCCCGGTTCGTTGTCGCGCACGGGGCGATATGTTCACCCTGCCATAGAAACACGAAATTTGTGCGCTGCACAGTGCGCCAATATGCTTCGCTTGTGGAGATTTTCTTGGTGGCGCGGTAGACAGGGCAGGCAGGGCGGCAGGAATTTATGGCGCATGGACGAAAATTTGGCCAAGGATTTTCTGGCCGTGTGGCAGAGCGAACTGACCGCGATGGCGGCGGATCGCGAGTTGCGCGAGAGCTGGGCTGCCACGCTCAACCTGTGGGCGCAGGCGGCGCGTGCCGCCGCCGCCGCGCTGCTGCCGCATGAGTCCCCGCCCAGAAGCCCCCGCACCGCTGAGCCGCAGGGGACCACGCCCGCTGATGCTGCATCTGGCCTTGGCGTGGATGAGGTCCAGCGGCTCAACCGCCGCGTTACTGAACTTGAGCAACGTCTGGCAGAGTTTGTTGAACAACGAGACAGCGCCAGACCTGGCGGCGCTGATTGAGGAGATTAGTCACCAGGATCGGGCGCTGATCGCGGGCATTGCCGCCTACCGGCAGGATAAATATGCGCGCGCGCTGCGTGATGCGCCCGCCATATGGGAAGAAGGCGAGAGCCGGGTGCTGGATTATGGCGGCAGCGGCACGCCGGTGCTGTTTGTGCCCAGCCTGATCAACCGCGCCTATATTCTGGATTTGATGGAAGACGCTTCGATGCTGCGCTGGCTGAGCGGGCAGGGTGTGCACCCATATCTGCTGGATTGGGGCTGGCCGGGCGAAATGGAGCGGCAATTTTCCCTCACCGATTACATTGCCGGGCGGCTGGAACGCGCGCTGGCGGCGCTGCCCGGCCCGGTGGTGCTGGCGGGGTATTGCATGGGCGGGCTGCTGGCGCTGGCGGCGGCGTTGCGCGCGCCAGCCCGGGTGAAGGCGCTGGCTTTGCTGGCCACACCCTGGGATTTCCACGCGGATGACCCCGAGGCGGCGCAGCGTGTGGCGCAGGTGTTGCCCTTCATGGAAGCGGCGATGGGGTTTTCCGGCACGCTGCCGATCGACGCGTTGAACGCGATGTTCGCCATGGTGGACCCGCATGGCGTGGGCGATAAATATCGGGATTTTGCCGGACAGGACAAAGCCAGCCCGCGCGCGCGGCGCTTTGTGGCGATGGAGGATTGGCTGGCCGATGGCGTGCCGCTGGCCGCCCCGGTGGCGCGGGAAGTGCTCTCCGGCTGGTATGGCGCCAATGCCACCGCGGAAGGCCAATGGCGGGTGGCGGGGCTGGCGGTGGACCCGGCGGTTTTGGATATGCCGGTTTTCTGCGCCATTCCGGCGAAAGACCGGCTGGTGCCCGCCGCTTCCGCCAGGGCATTGGCGGCAAAGTTAAAGGATGTGACGGTTATTGAACCCCGGGCCGGGCATATCGGCATGGTGGCGGGCACTTATGCGGAAACGTCATTGTGGCGGCCTTTCGCTGACTGGGTATCCGGCATATCGTGATTTCAACGACTACGAGGCTGGAAAAGGAACCAGGACATGGATGATATCGTCATTGTCTCGGCGGCGCGTACCCCCGTCGGCAGCTTTAACGGCGCGTTCAGCGCTACCCCGGCGCACAAGCTGGGCGAGGTGGCGATAAAAGCCGCCATTGAGCGGGCGGGGCTTTCCCCGGAAGATATTGACGAGGTGATCCTGGGCCAGGTGCTCACCGCCGGGCAGGGCATGAACCCGGCCCGCCAGGCAGCGCGGGCTGCGGGTATTCCAGACAGCAAGACGGCCTTCGGCATCAACCAGGTTTGCGGCTCGGGCCTGCGGGCGGTGGCCTTGGCGGCGCAGCAGGTTATGTCTGGCCAGAGCAACATTGTGGTGGCGGGTGGGCAGGAAAATATGAGCCTTTCACCCCATGCGCAGCATCTGCGCGCCGGCCAGAAAATGGGTGATCTGAATTTTGTGGATACGATGCTGAAAGACGGGCTGTGGGATGCCTTTAACGGCTATCATATGGGCATTACCGCTGAGAACGTGGCCAAGCAGTGGCAGGTTTCGCGGGATGAACAGGATGCGATGGCGCTGGCCTCGCAGCAGAAGGCTTCGGCCGCGCAGAAGGCCGGGAAATTCAAGGACGAAATTGCGCCGGTAACGCTTTCCAGCCGCAAGGGCGAGGTGGTGGTGGAGCATGACGAGTATATCCGCCACGATGCCTCCGCCGAGATCATGGCGAAACTGAAACCGGCTTTTGCCAAGGATGGCACGGTGACCGCCGGGAATGCCTCGGGCATTAACGATGGTGCCGCCGCGCTGGTGGTGATGAGTGCGGCGGAAGCCGCCAAGCGCGGGCTGACGCCGCTGGCGCGGATTGTGAGTTTCGCCACCGCCGGGGTGGATCCGGCGCTGATGGGCTCCGGGCCGATCCCCGCCTCGCGCAAGGCATTGGACCGCGCCGGGTGGAAAGCCGCCGAGTTGGATTTGATTGAAGCCAACGAAGCCTTTGCGGCACAGGCCTGTGCGGTGAACCGGGATTTGGCGTTCGACCCCGCCAAGGTGAATGTGAATGGCGGGGCGATTGCCATTGGCCACCCGATTGGGGCCTCGGGCGCGCGGATTTTAACCACCTTGCTGCATGAGATGAAGCGGCGCGGCGCCCATAAGGGGCTTGCCACAGTGTGCATTGGCGGCGGCATGGGCGTTGCCATGTGCGTTGAGCGCTAGACATGGCAATAAGTAAGGTTTGCACCAATGCCGCCGAGGCCCTGAAGGGCAAGTTGTTCGACGGCATGACCATTATGTCCGGCGGGTTTGGCTTATGCGGGATCGCGCAGAGCCTGATCGAGGCGATCCGGGATTCAGGTGTGAAGAACCTGACGGTGATCTCCAACAATGCCGGGATCGATGGCGTGGGGTTGGGGATGCTGCTGGAAACCCGGCAGATTAAAAAGATGATCTCATCTTACGTGGGTGAGAACGCGACCTTCGCGAAGCAATATCTGGCGGGGGAGCTGGAGATTGAGTTTAACCCGCAAGGCACGCTGGCTGAGCGCATCCGCGCGGGCGGGGCGGGGATACCGGCCTTTTTCACTGCAACGGGTTACGGCACCCAGGTGGCCGAGGGCAAGGAAACGCGCGAATTTAACGGCCGCCATTATGTGATGGAGACCGGGTTGTTCGCGGACCTTGCCATTATTCATGCCTGGAAGGCCGATACCGAGGGCAATTTGGTTTACCGCAAGACCGCGCGGAATTTTAACCCGGTGATGGCGACGGCCTCTAAATTCACCGTGGCCGAGGTTGAGAATTTGGTTGAGCCAGGCGAGATCGACCCGGACCACATCATCACACCTGGCATTTACGTGAAGAAGATCGTGAAGCCCGCGCATATCGAGAAGCGGATTGAACAGCGCACCGTACGCAAGAAGGAGGGTTGAGCCATGCCCTGGAGCCGCGATGAAATGGCCGCGAAGGCCGCCGCCGAGCTGAAAGACGGGTTTTATGTGAATCTCGGCATCGGGATTCCCACGCTGGTGGCGAACCATATCCCCGAAGGCATGGACATTCATCTGCAATCTGAGAACGGGATGATGGGCACCGGGCCGTTTCCGTTTGAGGGCGAGGAGGATGCCGACCTGATTAACGCGGGCAAGCAGACAGTGACGGAGCTTCCCACCACCAGCTATTTCGATTCAGCCCAGAGCTTCGGGATGATCCGTGGCGGGCATATCGATATTTCCATTCTCGGCGCGTTGCAGGTGGCGGAGAACGGCGACCTCGCCAACTGGATGGTGCCCGGCAAAATGGTGAAGGGCATGGGCGGGGCGATGGATCTGGTGGCCGGCGTGCCGCGCGTGGTGGTGCTGATGGAGCACACCGCCAAGGGTGAGCCGAAAATTCTGAAGCAATGCAATCTGCCGCTGACCGGCAAAGGCGTGGTTTCCAAAATCATCACCGATCTCGGCGTGTTTGAGGTGCATAAGGGCAAAGGGCTGGTGCTGACCGAGCACGCGCCGGACGTAACGGTGGATGAGATAAGACAGCAGACCGAGGCGGATTTTGCGGTGGCTTTGCGGTAGAGCCAGATTGGCCGGGCGGATGATCTTGCAAGTAAATGCGTACGACCGTATTTATAGGGCTAAGTTTAAAAATTGAAGCCGAAAGCCATGGCCAGACCGTCAAATCGTGAGAAAATTCTGAATGAAGGGCTCCGTGTTGTTCACGAACGGGGCTTCATGGGTGCATCCGTGCGTGACATTGCCCAAGCGGCCAATGTGCCACTGGGGTCTTTCACCAATCATTTCCCCTCGAAAGAGGCGTTTGGGCTGGAGATTCTGGAGCGATATTTCGAGCAGCACCGGGATTTCAGCGCGCAGATTCTGGGCGATTCCTCAAAAACCGCGAGGGCGCGGATTGAGGCATATTTTGACCAGGCGATTGCCGGGCTGAGCTGCAACGAGATGCGTGGCGGCTGCCTGGTGGGGAATTTTTGCGCCGAGGTGGCCGACCATTCTGAGATGTTGCGTCAGCGCCTGGGGCGGATTTTCGAGGACATGCGCGACGGCCTTAAACATGTTCTGGAAGAGGGTGTGGCCGCGGGAGAGCTGAGTGCCGAGCTTGATTGCAAACGGATTGCAGGGTTCATCTATTCTTCCATGCAAGGCGCGATTTTGATCGCCAAGGTGTTGCGCTCGCCGCTGCCGCTGGAAAATTGCCGCGCCCAGGTTTTACAGACTATATTGAAATAATTCCCGTTGCGGGTGGTGTTACCATATTGCGTGGAAAAGCCGCGGGGTCGGCAAAATTCCGGTTTCGGAAAGGCAAGATTTTCTTTATTGCTCCCCCATGCTCACTGATAAAGATAACCTGCTGCGCTCCTTGCACGCTTTGCGCAGCGAGCACCGGGACCTCGATACCGTCATCAGCCGGATCAGCGACCACCCGCCGGTGGACCAGTTGCATTTGCAAAGGCTGAAAAAACGCAAGCTGGGGCTGAAAGATGAAATTTCGCGGCTGGAAAGCCGGTTGATCCCGGACCGCACGGCATGAGCGCGCCATTGGTCGGGATTATCATGGGCAGCCGGTCGGACTGGCCCATTATGGAACACGCGGCGCTGATGCTGGAGAGGCTGGGCGTGGCGTATGAGGCGAAGGTGGTTTCCGCACACCGCACGCCGGAGCGGCTGTTTGAGTATGCGAAATCCGCCGAAAGCCGCGGCTTGAAAATCATCATTGCTGGTGCGGGCGGGGCGGCGCATTTGCCAGGCATGGCGGCATCCATGACCAACTTGCCCGTGTTGGGCGTGCCGGTGGCGGCCACGGTGTTGAACGGGCAGGACAGCCTGCTCTCCATCGTGCAGATGCCAGGCGGCGTGCCGGTGGGCACTTTGGCCATTGGCAAGCCGGGTGCGATTAATGCCGGCATTCTGGCGGCCTCCATCCTGGCATTGTCTGACCCTGCCTTGCGCGACCGGGTGGCCGCTTTGCGGGCCGAGCAGACCGAAAGCGTGCCGGAGGCGCCAGTATGAAACCGGGTGCTGTGATTGGCATGATCGGCGGCGGCCAGCTTGGCCGCATGTCTGCCCAGGCGGCGGCCCGGCTGGGTTATCTCGTGCATGTATTTTCACCGGAGCAGGATGGCCCGGCGGCACAGGTGGCGGCGCGCAACACCGTGGCGGCTTATGACGATTTAACCGCGCTGCGGGCCTTCGCCGAGGCGGTGGATGTAATCACCTTCGAATTCGAGAACCTGCCCGCCGCCTCGCTGGAATTGCTGGAAAGCCTGAAACCGGTGCGCCCTGGGGCGAAGATTCTGGCGATCAGCCAGGACCGGATTTTGGAAAAGCAGTTTTTGAACGCTGCCGGGATTGCCACGGCCCCCTGGGCCAAGGTGGAAAGCCTGGCCGAGCTGGAAGCGGCGGTGGCAAAGCTTGGCCTGCCCGCTGTGCTGAAAACCACGCGGCTGGGTTATGACGGCAAGGGCCAGGCGATGCTGCGCGCAGCCGAGGATCTGGCCCCGGCTTTTGAGCGTCTTTCACCGAAGCCATTGGTTCTGGAAGGCTTCGTGGATTTCGGGATGGAAATTTCCGTGATGGTCGCGCGCGGGGTGGATGGCACGATCCGCTGTTTCGACACGGTAGAAAACCGCCACAAGCACCATATTCTGGACCTCACCCTCGCCCCGGCGCCATTAGGGCCGGAAATTTCGCAGGCGGCGCAGGGCATCGCCCGGCTGGTGGCGGAAAAGTTGGCGCTGGTGGGGCTGTTGGGTGTCGAAATGTTCGTGACTGCCAAGGGTGAGGTGGTGGTGAACGAGATTGCGCCCCGCCCGCATAATTCCGGGCACTGGACCATGGATGCCTGCCCGTGCGGGCAGTTCGAGATGCATATCCGCGCCGTGGCGGGGCTGCCCTTGCCGCCAGCGGTCAGGCATTCAGACGCGGTGATGAAAAACCTGGTCGGCCCGGAGGATATGGCGCTCTGGCCGCAAATTCTGGCCACACCCGGCCTCATCCCCCACCATTACGGCAAAACCGAAGCCCGGCCAGGGCGCAAGATGGGGCATTTCAACCGGCTGTTTCCCAAAGGCGCGTTGCCGGGGGAGCTGGGGATTGAGGACGCGCTGAGATTGGCGGTTTAGAGGAACATCTGCACGGTCTGGGCCTTTAGCTCGCGCAGCCGCTCGCCCAGGCCGCGATGCCGCCAGGCTTGCAAAGTAACTTGCTTGGAGTGCGCTTCGTCGTTCTGGAACATCGCTTCCATCTGCTGGCCGAAGCTGCGGCCGATCACCACCGCGTCGATCTCGTTATTGGAGACGGTACTCCGCCAATCCAGGTTTGACGAGCCGACGACCGACCAGATGCCGTCGATGACCGCGGTTTTCGCGTGCAGCACCACGCCCTGGCGTTCGTAAATCTTCACGCCAGCCTTCAGTAAATCGCCGTAATCCGCCCGCCCGGCGGCGATGGCGGTGCCACTGGTGCTGCGGCTGGGCAAAATAATCCGCACATCAACGCCGCGCCTGGCGGCGCATTCCAGTGCCTCCGAAAGCTCAGGCGGGGGCACAAAGAAGCCGGTGGTGAGATGCACGGAATGGCGCGCGGTGGCGATGGCGGTGAGCAGGGAGTCGTAAATCGCGGGGTGGGCGTCGCGCGGGGAGCCGTCGATGGCCTGCACCACGGTGTTGCCCTGCGGGGTTTGCACGGCGGGCAGAAGCGCGAAGGGTTTGCCGCCTTCCTTCACCCAGGTTTTCGCGAACATCGCTTCGAAATCCGCGGCCACGGGGCCGATGATGGCAATATCCGTATCCCGCCAGGGCAGGGCGCCGGCAGGCCCGGCATCCGGCGGCGGGGTGGTGTTGTGTTCGTAGAACTGGGCGATATTGACCCCGCCGGTGATCACCTGTCGGCCATCCACGACCAGCAGCTTGCGGTGGTCGCGCTTGTTTAAATCCAGCGTTTTCAGCTTCAGCGGGCTGAGGGGCGAGTATTCCTCCACCTGCACGCCGCCTTTTTCCAGGGCGGTGAACAGGCTGGCGGGTTCGTGTTTGGAGCCGAAGGCATCGTAGATCAGGCGTACCTGCACGCCCTCTCCGGCCTTTTCGATCAGCAATGCAGCGAATTCAGCGGCGGCCTGGCCGTCGAACTCATAGCTTTCCATGTCGATTTGTTGGTGCGCGCCTTTTATGGCGGCCATCATCACCGCGTAGGTAGCAGGGCCGTTTTTCAGCAGCTCCACGCTGTTGCCGCCATGAAACGGCGTGCCAGCGGCGGCCTCGTTTTCGCTTTTAAGAATTTGCAGAGCCGATTGCTCGCTGCCACTGGGAATATGACAGGCTAATTCCGGACTGAAACGCGGCGCCACCGCGCAACCCGCGAGAAGACCAAGAAGCAAGGTTGCAAGAAGCAGTTTCAATCGATGCTGTTCCGCAGGCGTTTGACTGAAGACCTGCGAGATTTGGCGTCGAGCCGCCGGGTTTTCGAGGCCTTGGTGGGTTTTGTGCGCCGCCGAGTCTTGGGCACCAATGTGGCTTCGCGAATAAGCGCGAATAATTTCTCCCGCGCGGCTTCGCGGTTGCGCAACTGGGAGCGATGCTCCTCGGCCTCGACGAT